>NZ_CDSBKL010000009.1:0-27851 GCF_977115555.1 Aquiflexum sp. | reverse complement strand
GGAGGACATACCAAAGCCTCAACAGGATATACCTTTGCATTTATCCAAAAGAAATGCAGGAGAATTGCAACAAATTTGGCGGAAAACGAGCTTCCTTTAGAGGGGTTGGATAGTAGGTTTGACAAATACTTACTTTTTGATTCCATCTTCCTGAGAGTATTAACGGAGAATAATATTCCTGCGTGGCGAGTTTTTAATGACCTTTTCGAGAAGCTTCCACCAAAAACGGTTTTTGATTTTCTGGATGAAAACACAGATTTATTGACCGATATCAAAGTGATGAACTCCACCCATATCCCGACTTTTCTAAAAGCTGCGCTTAAAGAGATTTTCTGATTGATCCAAATGATGGAATCGCCCAAATCCTGTTTTAAGATTCCGATAATCACAAAAGCCTTTTTTATTGCAAGGCAGAATTCCATATTTACCTTGACCAAAATAAATCCCTATGAAAACAAGCTTTTTCAATGCTCAAGGTGGTAAAACATTAATTGCCATATTATTCTTTTCCTTTGCTTTTGTGGGGATTGAATCCCTGGGACAGGAAATGAGTTTCGAGGAATATAATCCTCCATCGACATTGGTGGTTCCTCAAAACCCTGTCAAAAGAGCCAAATTCCCTTTTATTGATATCCACAGTCATCAGTGGAATGTGACCCAAGATAGGGTAAACCTTTTAGTCAAAGAAATGGATGAACTCAATATGGGAGTAATGGTGAATCTCAGCGGAAGGGGTAGAGGAGCTGCCGGAGATATAGATGGACAGGAATATATGTATTCCATGATCAGGAGATTTAATGGAGTTGCACCAGGCAGGTTTATCGTTTTTACGAATCTTTCTTTTAGAGAATTCGGTTCTCCGGGTTGGAGTGAAAAGGCTGTGGCGGATTTGGAAAAAGATGTTCAAAACGGTGCTAATGGACTGAAAATTTATAAAAGTTTAGGCTTATCCGCCAAAGATATCAATGGAGCCCGTATCCCGATAGACCATCCTGACTTGGATCCCGTTTGGAAAAAGTGTGGAGAATTAGGGATTCCTGTTCTCATCCATGCAGCTGATCCCGAGCAATTTTGGCAACCTTTGGATGCAAATAATGAGCGTTGGCTTGAATTGAAAATCAATCCAAACAGAAAAAGGAGTGATACTGATCCGGCACCTTTTGCCCAGATTATCGCCGAGCAACACCATGTGTTCAAGAAGCATCCCAGGACCACCTTCGTCAATGCACATATGGGTTGGATGGCCAATGACCTTGACAAAGCTAGTGCGCACCTTGATAAGTATCCCAATGTTTATTTTGGAATAGGTGCCGTCATAGCAGAGTTTGGCAGACAGCCTAAGCGTGCCAACCGTTTCTTTACAGAATATCAGGACAGGATCCTCTTTGCCAAAGATGCTTATAACAAAGAAGAATTCTATACCTACTTCCGTGTCTTGGAAACTGAAGACGAATACTTCCCTTACTACAAAAAATACCATGCCTTTTGGAGCATGTATGGCTTGGGCTTATCCGATGAAGTGTTGAAAAAAGTCTATTACAAAAACGCTCTCAAAATCATTCCCAATATCGATAAGAGCGGTTTCCCGGATTGAATTAATTGAATTTTGAATAGGAGCCTATCAGCAAATAACTTTTTAATGATAGGTTTGAAGTTCAAAATAAGCAACTGTGGACCAAGAACTGTTGGCTATAGACATCCTTAAATTCCCTCAAACAACTCAAAACTCTCCAAGTATTCGGGAATAATCGGATGCCAGTCCAATTCTTCTTTGAGCCGCAGAGCCAATCCTTCGGAGGCTTCTTTTTCCCCGTGGACAAGAAATACCTTCTTGGGTCTGGAAGTGAATCCCTCTGCCCATTCTATCAATTCTTCTTGGTCGGCATGGGCCGAAAGTCCTTCGATGTAGAAAACTTTTGCTTTGACTGGGACATCGATGCCATACATCCGGACAGTCTTCTCCCCATCCAAAAGCCTTCGGCCTCTTGTCCCTTCAGCCTGATAGCCGACGAAAATGATGCTGTCCTGCTCGTTAGGTAATCGGTGGTAAAGGTGGTGAAGGACCCTGCCACCTGTGGCCATGCCACTGGCGGAAATGATAATGGCATCCCCCCGAAGGTTATTGAGTGACATGGAAGATTCCTGGCTTTGGTAGTAGTGGAGGTTTTTGTGGAGGAAAGGATTGCAGTTTTCTTCCTCCAAAGCAGGTTTCAAGCGGTGATATTGGTGGAAATCCTTGTACATCTTGGTGACGTCAATGGCCATCGGACTATCGACATAAATCGGAATATCCGGGATTTTTCCTTTTTGCTGCAAAAGGTGTAAATAATATAAAATCATCTGGGTCCTGCCCACAGCGAATGCTGGAATGACTGCTACCCCTCCATTTCTAAATGTTTCCCTGATAGCCCTTCCAAGTTCCTCCTCGGGTTTGTGGTTTGATTGTTTGCGGTTGCCATAAGTCGATTCCATGAGAAGGATATCTGCAAAGGGGATTCTGGCAGGAGGGTTTAGGATTGGATCATGGTATCTACCCAAGTCACCTGAGAATACGATTTTCTTTTCCTGGTTTTCGCCTTTGACTTTGATTTTGAGAATGGAGGCACCTAGGATATGGCCTGCATTGAAAAAAGAAAATGATACCGAATCATTGATTCGTTCCTCAGTATCCAATTCCACCGGGCGGAAATGAGGGAAGACCTTTTCAGCGTCTTCTTTGGTATATAAGGGCTGGGGCTTTTCATGTCTGGAATAGCCCTTTTTTTGTGCATAGGCAGCTTCTTCCTCTTGCAGTTTTCCCGAATCAAGCAGCAGGATTTTGGTCAATTCCAAAGTAGGGAAAGTGCAGTATATAGGCCCTCCAAAACCTTCTTTGACCAATTTGGGAAGGTATCCTGTATGGTCTATGTGGGCATGGGTAAGAATTACCATATCAATTTCGGAAGGGGGGATGGGGAAACTGTCCCAATTTCGAAGGCGGTATTCCTTCATTCCCTGAAAAAGACCGCAATCTACCAGGATTTTTTGCTGATCGATTTCAAGCAGATACCTGGAGCCGGTTACAGTCTTTGCCCCTCCTAAAAATTTGAGTTTGACTTGCATGTTATTTTGGGTTTGTTGCTTATTAAAAGTACGATTTTTATGCGAGCCTGAAGGTAAAAATGGCCGATTTATTCCAATAGGAGGAAATATAACTTAAGATATAGCTAGCTTCCTGAAAGGAGTGTTTTTGGTAGCTTGACCTACAAAAAAAATGCAGGATACTTGTTGGTATCCCGCATTTGCATTGGTTGGTTTAGTCTTCTTTTGATTTATTTCATCATAAAATAAGTCCCTTCAAATTTAGCTCTTGACAGGCTATCTGCTTCAGAGGTTTTGCCGGCCTCATTACAGGTAAGGCAAAGAAGGCCGTTCTCATTGAAAACCCAGTGGTTTCGGGAATTGATATCTCTGGTTTTGTATCCATTTCGATGGATAGTATTTTCAATGATCGGGATGATTGATTTATCCATCACAAAAGGCCTGTCATATGGCATCTCCAAGTTGAGTTTGAGATTTTGGATTCTGAATTTATCCAAACCATTCAGGTTGATAGACCTTTCCAAGGTGAGCGTTGAATCAGCGACATTGTAGCTGTATTGGATGGCTTGTGCGTTTTGCAAAGCATCTGCTTTAGACTTGCCCCGTGCTTCAAAGTGTTGGAGTAAGATGGGTTCTGTTGCATCTGTGCCGTCAAGTTGAAGTTTTACCTTGTCAAAAAGGCCATCTTCAGCATCATTTTCAACCGATTTGAGGACTATCGTGCCAGGAGCAAAACTCAAAGCCTGTTCCACTGTATGGGTAGCTTCGGTCTTGAATGTGGCCACCACTTTTGGGATCTGGAAGGCACATAACCCTATGCTGAGCAGCCATAGACCCAAAGCTACCAATCCGAATCTTGCATCAATGATGCTCTTTTTGATCAGAACAGAAATACCTAGCAAGACGATTATGATACCTGGGATCAGCAAAACCACACTTGCTGAAATTGCCAGCCATACAGGTACGATTTCGGTAATCCATTCCATCGGGATGCTTTCCCTTATGCCTAAGTATACGTCATTTCCCGGAGCGATTCCGAAGTAAACACCAAGTATAATTAGAGGACTTATTGTGATGGCCATACCGATGATGAATATGATCAATCCGAAAAAGACCCTGATGACAGCGAGCAAGAATGAACCTAAGGGCCCCAATGCCTCACCGAGTGCGTTGATCACTTTTCCAAGAACCCTGAAAGGAGTCAAAAGGATTTTTCTGGCCTGACTTTCTTCCTTGGGAATAATAGGGTTTTGGTTTTCCTTGATCGTGGTCTCGATGTTGTCCAAGGTAATTGCCCCACCTTTCATTTGAATACGTTCGGTGATCGATTTGGCCACCGGAGTGATAATCCATAGGATGATGTAGATCACAAATCCTGATCCTCCGGCAAATATCAATCCTATGAACAACAATCTCATCCATATTACCTCGATGCCAAAGTAAGCTGCCAATCCACTTGCGACACCCCCTAAGGTTTTGTCGTCCGGGTTACGGTAAAGTTTTTTGATGTTTTTGTCCTCAGGCTCATCGTAAGATACAGGCAGAATTACCCACAATACGATATAAGCGATGATCGCAAAGAAGCCGAATGAGAGACTGAAATTGAAGTTCCAAGGAAGGAAATCCCATCCCGGACTTCCAAGTTTCAGGTTGCCGCTAAAGATCAGCAAGATTGCAACCAACCTGGTCCAAAGAGGATCAATGGAAAGGTAATTGGCGAGGCCTGCACAGACACCCCCAAGGATCTTGCGGTTTTCTAACCTTGTGAGTTTTTTATACCCTTTGGTATTTTCATTGGGAGTGATGTGTTTGTAATAATCATACTCCTCCTCGGCATCGGCTTTTTTCTCCTCAGGATTTTCGGACAATTCCTCCTCGATCGCTTTGAAATCAGCAATTGTTCCCATTTTTTCGATCAGGCTGTTCACGTTTTCGGCAGTGATGACCTGCTTGTTGTTTTTGAGATTGCTCAGAAAAATCTCAGCAATCCTATTTTCGATATCAGAGATAATTTCCTGATTGTCCGCATAATGTGAAAAATGCCTGTTGATCGATTCAAGGTATTTTTTCAATGTGGTATAACCATCCTCTTCTATGTGAAAAAGGATCCCACTGATGTTGATGCTTATTGTCTTTTTCATGGCTTATTTCTTTGAGGTGATTAATTGGGTAGAATTTACCAGGGAATCCCAGGTTTCATTCAGTGTCTCTAAAAACCTTGATCCTTCTTCGGTAATGGAGTAGTACTTACGGGGCGGCCCGGATTCGGACTCTACCCATTTGTACGAAACCAATGAGGCGTTTTTCAGTCTGTTCAGCAGAGGGTACAAAGTACCTTCTACCACGATCATCTTGGAATCAGTAAGTTCTTCTATCATGTCAGAAGCATATACTTCCCCTCTTGCGATGATATGCAAAATGCAGAACTCCAGAAGTCCTTTCCGCATTTGTATCTGGGTGTTTGAAGCGTTCATTTTTTCTAAGTGGTTTAGTTACCTAAGGGCTTGTCATTTAGCTCCGACACGCCTCTTTTCCCATGATCACTTAGAAAAACTGTACCAAAGTGTAAAACAGTACCTTGCATTGCAAGCTGTGTTTGTATAAAAAGGTACTGGAAAATTGAAAAAAAATAAAAAAAGTTGATTTTTTTTCAATAGGGCCATTTTTTGGTTAAAAGTTGACCAAGAGATTTTTTTTGGGCTTGACCTGCAAAAAGGATTTGGGGAAAAACAGGTGTGGCTGAAATGGACAATTTTATGTACGCTTCCGAACATGTTTTTGGCCCTATGTGCCTTTATATTTTTGATTGGGAGGCTTTTTCCTTAGGTTTTTCTTTTTACTTTGCATCATAATTTAATACATGATAAATGGTGATTATCAGGTGTTTTATTGGAATAGTATTGTTTTTTAGCGTAGCCAAGCTTAATGCCCAAACACTAACACCCAAGTATTCCAATGAATTCATGAATATAGGTATAGGCGCACGGGCCCTCGGAATGGGGGGCGCCCAGGTATCCTCTGTCCGGGATGTGACAGCGGCTTATTGGAACCCGGCAGGTCTGATCGGTATCCGTCATCAGCATGAATTTGCGATGATGCATGCGGAGTATTTTGCAGGGATAGCCAAGTTTGACTACCTCGGATACAGTACAAGCATTGATATGGACAATTCCATCGGAGTATCCCTGATCAGGTTTGGTGTAGATGACATTCCTGATACAAGATTTTTATATGATGCCAATGGTGCTTTGAATTATAACAACATCCAATTCTTCAATGCGGCTGATTATGCCTTGATGCTTTCTTATGCAAGGGACGTCAGTGATGTTTTCAAAATCGGCTTCAACGGAAAAGTAATCCATAGGAACGTAGGTAAATTTGCTCAGGCTTGGGGTTTTGGATTGGATGTGGGTGGAATATTTTTGTTGGAACAATGGCGCTTTGGCTTCATGCTACGCGACATCACTACTACTTTTAATGCCTGGTTTCACAATGCTGACATGGTAAGAGACATCTATGCCCAGACCAATAATCAAATCCCTGTCAATTCCATTGAACTGACCTTACCCAGGGCGATATTCAGCGTGACAAGGGATGTAGAGATTAATGAGGAATTCAAGATGCAGGGTGTGTTGGACTTGGATTTTACTTTTGATGGCAGAAGGAATACCTTGGTGAGGACAGGATTGGTCAGTGTGGATCCTAGATTGGGTATAGAAGCTTCTTACCGAAACATGGTTTTCTTGAGGGCCGGGGGGAGCAATGTGCAGCGGATCAAGGATTTTGATGCGACATATTATACTTCTTGGAAGCCAAGTTTTGGGTTGGGAGTTTTTCTCAATGAAAAGTTTCAGATTGATTACGCGCTTTCAGATATTGGTGGAATCTCTCAAACTCCCTATTCACATGTTTTCAGTGTCAAGGTCAGTTTGAAAGAAAATGAACAGAAATTTAGATTGAATAAAGGCTGGGAATATTAATAATGGTAAGAAGAATCTTTTTTTCGGTGGCAGCAATGCTATTTTCTACTTTGGCTTTAGCCCAAAGTGAATGGATAGACTTTGACCAGACCTATTATAAAATCCCGACTTCCTCAGATGGGATTTACAGGCTTAATTTCACTTCACTTTCCTCCTCCGGGATCAATCCCAATGTCATAGATCCACGCAATATCCGAATTTTTCACCGGGGTGAAGAAGTGGCGATTTATGTACAGGGACAGGAAGACGGTAAATTTGATCCGGCGGATTATATTGATTTTTATGGCAAAAGGAATGATGGTACGCTCGATGTAAAATTTTATACTAACCCTTCCCATTTGGGAAACACTATGTATAATATCCATAATGACACCACTGCTTTCTTCCTGACTTTGTCTCCGAATATTCAGGGAAAAAGGATGGCAAGAAGACAGGGAACAGACCCTTCGATTCCTTTGCAGACCAATTACCAAACCATCAGACAGGTTGTCTACTCAGAAAATTATAACCTTGGACAGATATACAGTCCCGGTGTTTATCTCACGGATTTCGAAGAGGGAAGCGGATGGGTCAGTTCTGCCATCACCAAAAATAATCCCAGAACAGTTATTCTTTCCGACCTAGGTCAAATACCGGCTATCGGGAATGTCCAGTTGGAATTAGGACTTACCGGAAGGTCTCCAACTCTCCACACCTCCATCATCAGTGTGGGGCCAAATTCAAGCAATTTAAGACAAGTGGCTTCCTATGATTATTCAAATTATCAGGCAATCCACCAAATCGTCGGGCTTTTGCCATCTGATTTTAGCGCAAATGGATCGATTGCCATCCGGGTCGCATCTGCCGGTCCTGGGGCTACTGACAATGTTTCTATTGCCTATCTCAGGCTGACATACCCCAAGGTGATAGCCAATGGAGATTTTACAGAGGAGATTTTTATTTCCGGAGCTGAAAATGGCCGGATCCAAATAGGCAACGTGCTTTCGGATTACCTAGCCTTGGAAGTATCTGATCCTGTCAACCCGAGCATTGTCCCCGTATCCAAAGCCGGTAATCAGGTAAGCTTTGTCGCGGGTATCGCAGGAGGACCGAGTAAAATTTTGGTAGAAAATCAATTGAACATCAACAGGATTGCCACCATGACACCTGTGAAGTTTAGGAATTTTCTGAGCCAAAAAGCAGATTACATTGTATTGTCACATAAGACCCTGAGAAGACCCTCTTCTACCTACGCAGATCCTGTCAAAGCCCATGCGGCCCATAGGGCTTCCCCTGAAGGAGGAGGATATGATACTTTGGTGGTCAATATCGATGATCTTTATAATCAGTTTACTTTTGGAGAAAAGACACCTTTGGCGGTATATGAGTTCCTGAGGGCATATTATCCTATCCACAAACCTGACTTTCTCCTCATGATAGGTCGGGCAATGGGAATTTTTTCTACGGCAAGATCCAATGGAGTGAATTATTTCTACAGACAAAATCCTTCTGTTTTCCAGTTTCAGGATCTTATCCCGCCTGCCGGATATCCTTATGCTGACAACAATTATACGATGAAGCTCGATCCTGAAAATCCGAGTATGGCTGCTATTTCTATCGGAAGAATCCCTGCCCGAAACCCGAATCAGGTGGCTGCCTACCTTGATAAAGTAAAGGAAAAAGATGCCCTTGGAGTAACAGAGGATTGGCAAAAAGAAGTGGTACACCTCAGTGGGGGTGTTTCAGCATTTGAGCTGAACAGGTATTTCAACTTTTTGAATGGCTTCAAGAATATCATTGAAGGTCCATTTATGGGAGCGAATGTCACTACCTATCGTAAAAGGTCCAACTCTACGATTGAATTGATTGATATTTCTGGAGATCTCAATAGGGGAGCGAGTTTGGTTACTTTCTTCGGTCATGGATCTCCGTCTTTTATTGACATCGAAATCGGTTTTGCATCTGATCCTTCACTGGGATATGCCAACAAGGGCAAATATCCTATGTTGTTGTTGAACGGCTGTGATGCAGGTAATTCCTTTGGGAATGCCTATACTTTTGGCGAGGATTGGGTTTTGACGCCAAATAAAGGAGCAACGAATTTCATGGCACATGCCAATATAGGTGTAGATGTCTACCTGAGGAGGTATAGCGAATCTTTCTATATCAAGGCATTTTCTGATTCTACTACCATTTACCAACCAGTCGGCATTGTGAGGAGAGAAGCAGAGAAGTGGTTTTTTGATCGGTATGGTTCCTCTCCGGTCAACAGGTCACATGCTGAACAGCTCGTCATGTTGGGTGATCCTGCGGTAAGGCTTTTCCCTGCAAATAAAGCAGATTATTCTGTTGTAGAGCCTGATGTGACTTTAGGAAGCTTCGGAGGGGAGACTTTCAATGCATTGGCCGATTCTCTTAAATTTTCTTTCGTCCTAAAAAATATCGGTAGGGTAGATTTGGATTCTCTTAATTTCAAAGTCTCCAGAAGATTGCCTGACGGTACCCAGATCAATTATCCATTGGTCAGGATTCCTGCGGTATACAGAAAAGATACCATTGACTTCACTATTCCGAATACAGGAATCCAAGCCTTTGGGGACAATATTTTCACTTTGGAAATCAATCCATCGAGAGTAATTCCAGAGATGACATTTGGCAACAATGCCGTCACAGTGACCAAATTCATCCCACTAAGCGGCACTATTCACCTAATCCCTGAAAATTTTGGGATTGTAAATGCAACTGAAATCAATCTAGTCGCACAGATTCCGGGCAAATCTGTAGAACCCAGAAACCTCGTCATTCAACTCGATTCGGCAGCCAATTTTTCCTCTGCTATCAGGAGGGAAACCAGAATTACGACCTCCAATTTGGCTAACTGGAATGTCAGTTTGTTCCAAAACATCCCCCAAAGGGACTCAGCTACATTTTATTGGAGGTCAAGGTTTTTGGATCCTCGGGAAGGTGAAAGTCAGGAGTGGACAGAAGGAAGTTTCACTTTCATTTCCGATGGACCTGAAGGATGGATTCAAAGAAAACTTCCTCAGCTAGAAACCAATCAGCTCAATAATCTTGAAATAGATCCTTTAAAGCGTCAGTGGAAATACAAGGATACCAAACTGGATATCGGTGTATTCACCTTTGGTAACCAAACCGACAGTTTGACTTTCAGAAATACCCAATTCTACCTTCAGGGTGTTCCATATATTATCGATAATGTCAACAATGCCAACTCAAGACTATGTCCTGATGGGTCTTTGGGTTTGGTGGCTTTTGAGCAAAGATCCCTGACGCCTTTTTTGGTGATTCCGGTTCCGGGATTTGATATTTTGGATGGCAGGAGTTGTGGCAGGGTGCCCCAAGTAATTCAATCTGTGCGCAATGCATGGATTACCCAACCTGGACAAAGGATGCTGCTAGACTATATTGACGGTCTCAAAGAAGGGGATTATGTGGTGATTTTCTCTGTGGGAAATGTAACTTATCAACAATGGCCTGATGCTGTTTTTGAAAAAATGAAAGAAATCGGTGCCAACGAAGCAGTGCTTAGAAACTTGAAAAACGGCGATCCTTATATTCTTTATGGCAGAAAAGGGATGAGGCCAGGAGAAGCTGTGGAGGTTGTTTCACAACAGAATATCGAGTTGGAGACAAATCAGCAAATCGTTGAATTTGAAACCGAAATACAAGGCTATCTTTCTTCTGGTAGCATCATCACACCTAGGATTGGGCCTTCATCTGAATGGAAGCGGTTCTTTAATCAGGTCAATGCAAGAGATTGGTTCAATGAAGAACTGGCTTATTTTGATGTGATCGGGGTAAAACCAAACGGGGAAGAACAAGTGCTCTTCAATGAAGTACAGGATGGTGAGATTGACCTCTCGAGTGTCAATCCGGCTTTATTTCCTTTTCTGCGGTTAAAGTATGCCATGGAAGATGAGCTTTCTACCGCACCTTCTTACTTGGATAAATGGCAGGTAAATTATACAGGTGTACCTGAAGGAGTCTTGATTTTCAATGGAAAAGAGGAAAAATTGAGCTTGCAGGAAGGTCAGGTAGTAAACCTCAGCTTTGAATTTGTGAACATTTCCCAAATGGATTTTATGGATTCTTTGTTGGTAGAGTGGGAGTTTAACAATACCACGTCCAAGAAATTTGAGAAATTCTCCAGAAAAATCCCTGCTGTCAAATCCGGCGAAAAGTATGGATTCAATATTGAGTTCAATTCAACTGGAAATGGTGGGGATATTCAGGTGGAGGTATTTGCCAATCCAAGGATAATCCTGGAGCAGACTTTCAGGAATAATATTATCAATCTTGGGACTTATTTTAATGTGGTTCCTGATCAAAACAATGCCATTTTGGACGTTAATTTTGATGGGGTCTATATCCTGGACGGAGATATTGTTTCTCCTACAGTGATGATTACTTCGATTCTCAAGAATGATAAATCCCTAATCCTCAAAAAGGACACCTTGGGATTGGAGATATTCCTTAAGAAACCTTGCGAGAACTGTCAATTTGAAAAAATCAACTTCTCTTCACCTTTGGTAACTTGGACTGAAGCGACAGAGAGCAGTAGCTTCAAAGTGGAATTCCGTCCGGGACCTTTGGAAGACGGAATTTATACCCTGCGCGTCATGACGGAGGACTTGGGCGTAGACAAACCTTATGAGATCAACTTTGAAGTAATAAATGAGTCCACCATCACGAATTTCTATCCATACCCAAATCCGTTTAGCAGCAGTACAAGGTTTGTGTTTACAGTAACAGGAAACGAAGTGCCGGACCAGATCAAAATCCAGATCATGACCGTGTCTGGAAGGGTAGTCCGTGAAATTCTTCAGGATGAACTCGGCCCAATCAGGATAGGGAATAACATCAGTGATTTCGCTTGGGATGGAAGGGATGAATTCGGAGATCAATTGGCCAATGGGGTATATATCTACAGGGTTTTGGTTCGCAAGGATGGGCAATTCGTGGAACTCCGGGGCACTGCAGGTGACAAAGCTTTCAAACAGGGATATGGAAAAATGTATTTATTGAGATAATGAAATTCAAAAGAAAAGAGGGACTTAAATTACCTTCTTATTTTTTTGTATTTTGAATGTGCCCGAACAGTGAACTAAAAACAGTTAAATTAAAAATGCCTATTTCTGATCAGAAATAGGCATTTTTATTATAAAATAGGGGATTTAAGATTTATCAACCTTCCTCTTCCTCATATTCCAAAAATACAATTTCGTACATGTTCTTGCCATTGACCTGTACAGGCTGAAAATAGGTTTCCCCATACCTGACGAGTGTTCTATCTCCAATTTTCACTTCTTCTCCTCCTTCGGAAAGATTTTCCACTAAAGCTCCGGCGGTAGGGGGAACAACTACATAGCCATTGGAGGTTTTTTCATAAAATGCTCCTCCCCAATAATAGTTGACTTCATTATCTTCCAAATTGACTATTTCGTAATTATCCGGAATAGAACTCACTTCCGCCCCAATGGGTGCCGGTACCACTACCCAACCTTCATCATCTTTTTGGTAAAATACCCCATCTGCATATTGGAATTCATTGACGACATTGGTCACGTTAGTCACGTTAGTAATATTAGTTTCATTGGTGACATTGGTAACGTTGACCACTTGGGCTTGAGGAGGAGGCATAGGCATCCAAAATCCCCAAGGATGCCACATAGGACCCCAAAAGAATGGTCTGAAAGGGAAAAAGAAAAATGGATGGAAAGCAAAAACCCGCATACCTCCCCACATAAAAGGTGGTCGCATCATCATGGGACTCATTACATTGACCCTTACCACTGTATTTCTTTGGGCATTGATATTTATATTGTTGTTGTTCCCGATATTGATATTATTGTTTCCGCCTCCTGGTCTGTTACCTCCGCCCGGTCTGTTTCCGTTTCCTGCCCCTGGCCTGTTTCCATCTCCCACTCCTGGATTTCTTCCTCCATCAGGACGATTGGAAGGTCTGGTTCCGGTTGCAGTTCCTGTTCTGTCAGATTCTCTGTTTCCCGCTCTGCTTCCAGATGCACTTCCTTGGCTTGCTGACTCGGCCCCTGGTCTGCTAACTTGGTCTCTGCTTTGACGTGAAGAATTGATTGACCTGTCTCCGTTAGCTTGACCACTGCTGACGTTTCTGTCGGGTGATCTTTGTGCGCCACCATTGATGGAGCCTTGGGAAGAAGACCCTGTTGAGGGTCTGTTGGCAGGTTGTGTGCTTCGATTTGAGGGAGGAGTTGCCTGCCTTGTAGAGCTTCCACCACTTGGTCTGGAAGCTGCCCCACCACTTGGTCTTGATGCAGAACCAGTACTTGGTCTTGCGGCGGCTCCACCACTTGGCCTAGAAGCAGAAGCTCCTCCTCTAGGTGCAGCGCCCCCTCTGCTTCCACCACCATGGCTCATCCTTTGAGCCAAAAGACCGTCTGGATTTATAGCTAGGAAAAGCATCAAAATAACAATGCCTACAAATTTTGAATATTTTTGGATCATCTTCATGGGATTACAATTCAATAAGTTGATGATTTTGAAACGAAATTAATTCTTCTTGCATTTTCTGGAGCCACAAAGTCAAAAATGGCATCAGGTAAGTCAGCGTTCAATTTCCAATTGAGGAATATTCCTTCAAATTGAAGCATCTCTCCATCCTTTTTTTCATGGATCACATACTTGGCAGGTAGGGCAAATGTATCATTGGTGATCCAAATCTGAATATGTTTATCACTTCCTTTGGCTACAATATGGTGGTATTGTTTCCCATCATAATTGACTAGACCTAGATAATAAATACTTTCACTGTACTCCAATAAGTCATCTGTAAATGTAGGGTAAAAGAAATCCGCGGCCGGAAAATCTACCCCAAAGTCTGCATTGACCATGTCAATGGTTTCAATGATGTTGTCGGGGGTTTCGATAAAACCATAGGTATTCCCGGTAAAGGAGTAATACATCAACATATCAGTGTTATACCAATACGCAAATTCCTCTCTCGGACCTTTGGTATGGACATGCATTTTGTCCGGACCTTTGAAAAAAACATCATGAGTAGAATAGTTTCTGATGATTCCTTTCATAGGATCAGATACATCTACTCCGGTTTTCAAGCTGAAACTACATGACTGAAGGTCGCCGATGACCTGGCTCATTCGGTCCAAAAGGACCACCGCTCTTGCATCAAAGGTACTGTCCTGCGCATTGGCGCTATAGACCAATAATAATGCAATTATAAAACATCCGATTTTTCGCATACACTTTTGGTAATTTGTAAATGACTATTCATTAATGTTAATATGTAAATTTAATTGGAAACTATTGGGACAAACAGCTATGGTTTGTATAAAAATCAGGTTTTTTTACATGAATGAAAATCAATTTAGGGATTTCTCTTCAAGAGGGGATTGAATGAAGCTTGGTTTTTCTTATTTTCTTTTAAAAAACCGCCAAATTCCCCAAAAACTCAAAGCCAAAAGCCCCATGAAAATCCAGGCTTTTCCAGAAATACCTTCCTGATTGATCGCACCATAAATATCTGAACCAAGCGTTCCGGCCCAAAAGGTAATAATTGTTCTTGGCAACATTCCGATACTTCCAAAAATCAACAATTTTTTTAATCCCACATGGAGCAAAGAAAAAAGCAAATTGGAAACAGCAAATGGAATAACGGGACTAAGTCTGCCAAAGAAAACCAATTCCCCTATCCTGTTTCTTTTGCTCTCTATCATGTTTTTGGCTTTGGGGTACTTGTCCAAAATAAGATAAAGGCTTTCCCCTCCAAGTCTTTTTCCCCAAGCATATCCCAAAACAGCGGCAAAATTATATCCCAAAAACAAGAGTGGAAATGCCTCCATACCAAAAAAAAATCCTGAAAGCACTGCCAATAAGGTCGTAGGCATAAGGGCAAAGCCCATGAGCAAGGTGACAGATACGAGATATACCAAGCCAACCAATGGGATAGAAAAATCAAGGTCCTGGAGAAATTGGGAATAGTTGACCGCTAAAGGTACTCCTGTCAGACTTCCCACCGAGGGCATTACAGATACCCAAAGGAGGCCCAATGCTACTGCAGGATTAATCCTGTAAGCGGATTGGAATTCCTTGAATATGCCTCGCTTTTTTTCCATCTTTGAGCCACTGAAGCGTAAAGAAAACCAAAACTTCGGAATTAAACCCAAAGAAATTAGACAGCAGAAATATGAAATTTGGAACAAAAGCCATCCATGCCGGTGTAGAGCCGGATCCATCCACAGGGGCCATCATGACCCCGATTTTCCAGACCTCCACCTATGTCCAAAAATCTCCGGGGGTTCACAAGGGCTATGAATATGCAAGAACACAAAACCCGACTAGGGACGCTTTGCAAAAAAATCTTGCTGCTTTGGAAAACGGAAAGCATGGATTGTGCTTTTCATCTGGTCTGGGGGCCATCGATGCCGTGGTCAAATTGCTAAATCCGGGCGATGAGGTTATTAGTACAAATGACCTTTATGGGGGGACTTACAGGATTTTTACCAAAGTTTTTGAGCGGTATGGCATCAAATTTCATTTTATTTCTATGGAAGATCCTGCGTCCATCGAATCCTGCATCAACAAAAACACCAAGATGATCTGGGCCGAAACACCCACCAACCCGATGATGAATATCATCGATATAGATGAAATCGGAAAGATTGCGAAAAAGCACAAGATCTTATTTGCTGTGGATAATACTTTTGCAACGCCATTTCTCCAAAATCCATTGGACTTGGGTGCGGATATCGTCATGCATTCGGTTACCAAATACATTGCAGGTCATTCTGATACTGTCATGGGTGCATTGGTTGTGAATGACGATGTATTGGCAAAGGAATTGGCTTTTATCCAAAATGCATGTGGCGCGACACCTGGGCCGCAGGATTGCTTCTTGGTATTGCGAGGAATCAAGACCCTCCATATCAGAATGGAAAGACATTGCGAGAATGGGGCAGCAATTGCACATTTTTTAAAATCACATCCAAAAGTGGACAAGGTATATTGGCCGGGATTCGAAACCCATCCCAACCATGAAGTCGCCAAAAAGCAGATGCGTGGCTTTGGCGGTATGATTTCTTTTGTGATCAAAGGCAATAAATTGGAAGATGCGATCAAAGTACTGGAGAGCATGCACTATTTTTCCTTGGCGGAATCATTGGGTGGAGTAGAATCACTTTGTGGCCATCCGGCTACTATGACACATGCAAGTATCCCAAAAGCCGAAAGGGAAAAAGTCGGCTTGGTTGATTCACTTATTCGCCTCAGTGTGGGAATTGAGGATGTGGAAGACCTGAAAGATGACCTTGCACAAGCGCTGGAATTGGTATAGATCTAAAAAAACTGTCTGTAAGATATTCTGCCACCTGGCTTAGTTGATATCTTTCCAATTGGCTGGGTTGGTAATGTATTAATGATAATTCAGAATCCGATTCAATCCAATCAAAAAAAATAGCTTTGTAAAAGCTAAAAATCGGATTTTATCTTTGTGAAATTGTCCTTAAATTTAAGAAAGTAAGCGGGTGTAGCTCAGTTGGTAGAGCGTCAGCTTCCCAAGCTGAAGGCCGTCGGTTCGAGACCGATTACCCGCTCTTTTTTTTGGATGACAAATACTTTTTTCAAATCAACGGAATAGGGTATAAAATATGATTTAATCTTTGGCATCTACTGCCAAATCCAAATAGCTCATTTGAACCTCCAATAGCCAAATGGGGTTCTATTAATGCATACCAATTTATTTTTAAACCAAATATGACCATGCAAAATCTTGAAAACAAAACAGCATTGATCACCGGCGGAAGCAAGGGGATCGGTTACGGGATTGCTGCCGCTTTGATGGGGCAAGGGATGAATGTAGCTATTACAAGCCGTTCACAAAAAAGTGCAGATGAGGCAGCGGACGAATTGAATAAATCCGGAAAGGGGAAAGCAATAGGAATAAAAGCTGATGTCAGGGATTTTGAATCCCAGCAAAAAGCAGTTGAAGCTGTCATGAAGAAATGGGGCAGGTTGGACCTTTTGGTTGCCAATGCCGGTGTAGGTTTTTTTGCCTCGATCGAAGACATGACTTTGGAGCAATGGCATGATACTATCGACACCAATCTGACAGGTGTATTCTATAGCTTAAAAGCAGGATTGGATGGATTGAAAGCCTCTAAAGGTTATTTCATTTCTATATCTTCATTGGCCGGAACCAATTTCTTTATTAATGGATCGGCATACAATGCCAGTAAATTTGGGGTGACAGGATTTACCCAAGCGGCAATGTTGGATCTTCGCGGTCTTGGAGTTCGGGCTACGACCATCATGCCGGGTTCAGTGGCTACTTATTTCAATAACCACAAGCCAAATGAAAAGGATGCCTGGAAGATTCAGATTGAGGATTTGGGGCAAATGGTAGTGGATTTGATGCATATGAATCCAAGGACTCTCCCAAGTAAAATAGAAGTCAGACCGAGTATGCCGGCCTGATAAATAATGTAATTGAATCTCAAAAAAACCGGGCTCAAAATTGATTTTTCAATTTTGAGCCCGGTTTTTTTTATTTTGGAGACTTATTGGCCTTTTACTCCCACTTGAAATCAATGAATACTCCCATTGAAACAGAACGACTACTCCTAAAAGAATTAGATGCGGAGGATTTACTATTTATAATTGAACTGCTCAACAGTCCTGGTTGGCTGAAGTACATCGGTGACCGTGGGGTCAAAACCACTGAAGAAGGAATGGAATATCTGAAAAATGGACCTTGGAAAAGTTATGAAGAAAATGGTTTTGGTCTTTATAAAGCCACGCTGAAAGATCTTGGAACCCCAATCGGTTTATGTGGTCTACTCAAAAGGGAGTCTTTGAAACATCCCGATTTGGGTTTTGCTTTCCTACCGGAATATATGGGAAAAGGATATGCTTTTGAAGCTTCAAAAAAGGTTTTGGAGTTTTCTAGGGAGTCTCTAAATATTACTATTTTTCAGGCAATCACCCTTCCGGACAATATGTTATCGATTAGACTTTTAAAAAAGTTAGGGTTCCTTTATTTGAGCCCTTTTCGGTTTTTGGAAGGGGAGGAATTACATCTTTTTCAGTTAATCTTGAAAGAAAATCCCTAAAGGAAATTTTTATACAACCAGTCCGATCAAGCCGAAAATTACTCCAATAAAGGAGCCAATTACCAGCTCCATGGTATCGTGTCTTTTCATTTCCCACCTTGACCATGATACCGCCAATGCAAAAATCAAGGTAATGAAACCCTGTAAAATCCCAATTCCAAAAATATTCACTACAATATAAAATCCGATTCCTGCATGCATGGAAGCTTTTATTTTGAAATTGACCATAGCCATTATCAGTACCATCACAAAAAACACGAGGGTTTGGTGAATGACTTCCACAGGAAAATCCAATATCCAAAACACGAACAACAAAATCACGAAAAGGCTGATTGCAAAAGGATAGAAGCCCATCCTTTGTTTTCGGTCAGACACGTCAAAGTTGGTGTACTCCCCCTTTTTCATTTTTCTCAAATTATTCCAGATGATCGGCACTGCCACAAGGGAAATGACAAGCAAGGATACAAGGATGGCAGTATTCCTTTCAAGGTTCTGAAATGACATAAAAATGACATAGGCATTCCCTAACAGCAAAGGATGGCCAATGACGGAAATAAATTTGGCGGTTTTTTGCCGGTTTACAATCATCAGGCCGGTTGGATAAGGTCCCAAAGATTACCGTACAGATCCTCAAATACAGCAACAGTCCCGTAAGGTTCCTTGCTTTTAGGACGGAAGATTTTGATGTTTTGGTCGAGGAGATTTTGGTAATCCCTTTCGAAATCATCTGTATAAAGGAATAAAAACACCCGCCCGCCACTCTGATTGCCGATGGCCTTTATTTGGGATTCGTCAGCCGCTTTGGCTAACAGTATTTCACATTGCCCACTTTCATAGCCGGGAGGTGCTATCCGTACCCATCTTTTGGTCGGAGACATATGGGTATCTTCCAATAATTGGAAGTGGAGCTTATTGGTATAGAATGCGATGGCTTCGTCATAGTCTCGGACTACCAACGCAAATTTTGCAATGAATTGTTTCATTGTTTGTTCTTATGGAAAATGGATTGTCAAATTTAATTGGCTTCTTCTTTATTTAAATTTTCAAAGCGATATGGGAAGCAATAAGTTCATAACCAAAGTCCGAAGGATGAATACCATCTTCTGAATAAAATGCCTCAGAGGTTTCGGTTTCCTGATTTTCAAATGAGAGATTTGAGATTTTTTTTTCAAGAAGTTGCGGTTCTTTTGATAATAAATCCCTGTGCCATCCCAAGAAAAAACGCCTGATTCCAGGGATCAGTGGGAACTCCTGAACAGGCGGGATCATGGGGATGATGATTTTTTCCACTCCTTTTTTATCTTTCAAAAACAGGATGAATGATTCTATTTCCTTTCTGAATTTCCATGGCGGGGTAAATTTAAAACAATCATTGGCCCCAATTAAAATGATGGCTTTTGAAAAGGATTGGGACACTTCTATTTCGGACTTTTTGAATAAATCAAAAAGATTTCCAGTCCGTAATCCGTTTTTCCCAAGATTGTAAATGTTGAATTTTCCTTTAGTATGCTCGAATATCTGCGCTGCAAAGGTTCTTTCAGAACTTGTCGCCCCAACGCCGGCAGCAGTGGACTCACCGATTATGAGTATATGGGTGCTGTGATTATCGCTTGTGATTTTTAGAAACTCACTTCTCGGAGGAAGCGAGACCATATTGGACAGAAGTTTTTTCCCCTTGAAATATAGGATAGGAAAAACCGGAATCAACAAGCTCATTTCAAAAAAATATAAAAATCTATTGCGCATTTTCGATGGATAGGTTTGAAACAAAACACCAAGCCTTGATTCAAAGCTTGGTGCAATATTGGAAATTATTGAAAGATCATCCTCCGGTTTTTTTGGCTTTGTAGCCTTCTTGAATCAGAATCTGAAGTACTTTGTCTCGATGGTCACCTTGGATCAGGATTTCTCCCTCTTTGGCACTTCCCCCGACTCCACATTTACTTTTCAAGATTTTGCCAAGTTCTTTGAGGTCTTCATCCGTCCCGACAAATCCCTCTACCAAAGTAACCTGCTTTCCTCCACGAGACTTTTTGTCCAGCAAGACTTTTAGATTCTGTTTTTGCGGAGAAAGAGTTTCTTCCTCTTTGTCTCCTCCAAAACTGAAAGTGAAATCATTGCTGGTAGAATAGACCACTCCGTCTCTTTTCTTCCAATCGTTGTTGGTCTTTTTTGACATTTTATTTTTTTGATTTCATAGTCCATACCGGTCTTTGGGCAGCATTGACTACATCTTCGGCAATACTTCCGCTCAGCAGGTGAAGGAATCCTGTCCTTCCATGGGTAGCCATAGCGATCATATCGGCATTGACATCATCGGCAAATTCAAGGATACCTTCCTCTTCTGAAGTGCTGTTGTACACCTGCATGGAGGCAGCTTCTATCTCAAAATCTTCCACAAAGGTTTTCATTTTTTCCATGGAAGTCCTTGTACTTTCAAACATCGAAGGGGTATTGATTTTGACTAAATGAAGCTTCGCATTAATTGTGTTAATGGCGGCTTTCAATCTGTCTATTACCTCACTTGGGACATTATTGAAATCACTTGCAAATATCACTTTTTGGATGCTGTCAACGAAGATAGGACCTTTGACAGTGATGACCGGACAGGAAGCATGTCTCACTACTTTTTCAGTGTTGCTTCCTACCAAAACCTCCTCCATGCCTGAGGAGCCTTTGCTGCCCATAATTACAATGTCCGCTTTGGCATCTACTATTTCCTTTGAAATTCCTGCAAAAGGATTTCCAAAAACCATTTTTGTCTCAAACTTAAAACCTGCGTCTGTAAATTCTTCTTCAAGAGCAGCCAGCTGTTTTTTTCTCTTTTCAATAAGTTCGATCATAAAAATCTGACTTGACTCATTGCTAAAGGCACCCACTTCTCCTATCGTAGAGAAACTCTGCGGAGATGGTAGCTCGATGACGTGAAGGAGCTCTAATTTGTTTTTTGTCCTTTTTGCCAATTCGGTGGCAAATTCAAAAGCAAAGTTTGCTTCTTTGGAAAAATCATAAGGAACGAGAATTGTTTTCATGTTATAGGGTGTTTATTGATGCTGGAAAATACAAAAATTACCTCAATCCTTAACGGAACTAACTCATTTTATCTAAAAAATAATATTCCAAAACCAAAAGCCATTACCCATAACAAGGTTGAAATTGCCATTTTTTTAAGATAGGGATCAAGTTCTCTAGCTTCGGTTTTTGATGCCACAGACTTTCCAACCGAAGCCATGATAGGAAGGGTAGCCAAGGCAAACAAACATCCTAAAGTCTGGTTAGCGATCGCAAACACCACCAATGAAAAATTACCACCAAGAATCAGCATCCAATTGTAAATGACCGCTTTTTTTCGCCCTACACGGACGGGAATGGATTTTTTACCAGCTTTGGTATCTGCCGTAATGTCCCGGATGTTATTGATATTCAATACAGATGTGCTGAAGAATCCAAGTGATACAGCCGGAAAAATGATACTCCAATCAAAGGAAAGTGAATGTAGAAAATACGTACCGATCACACCCAACAAACCAAAAAACAAGAAGACTGAAATATCACCTAACCCTGCATATCCATAAGGCTTACTGCCTGAAGTATAAGTCACCGCTGCTAAGATGGCTGCGATTCCCAAACCCAAAAACAGCAGAAAAATCTTCCAATCCTGTAGAGAAATATAAAGTAGAGCCAACCCTGAGACAAGTGACAGACCTCCTAATAAAATCATTGCTTTCTTCATTTCTCCCAAGCTGATGATGCCTGACTGAACAGCCCTAATGGGGCCTTCCCGATCTGCAGAGTCTGCACCATGGATACTATCCCCATAATCGTTTGCAAGATTGGAAAGGATCTGAAGAAATACTGTGGTCAATGCAGCCATCAAAAACACCCAAAAGCGAAACTCCCCTTGGTATGCTGCCAAAAATGAACCCATTAAAATACTGGACAAAGCCAAGGGCAGGGTTCTCAGCCGGATGGCATGCATCCATGCTTGCTTTTTATTGGATAAGGTGACTTCCACTTTTTGATTTTGATCCAAAACTAACAAAAAGACCTGTTTCCGGAAGGAAAACAGGTCTGATTCTCACAATAAATATTTTTTTATTCAGCTATCAACTGGAGAATTTCTTCATCCATCGGCTTCACTGAAGAAGCAAAAAACTTCACAAGTTCACCTTTTTCATTGATGAAATATTTGCAGAAGTTCCATGTAGGCTCCTTGTCATTCCATCCGTTCAGGTCTTTGTCTGAAAGCCATTTGTAAAGAGGGGCTTTGTCATCACCTTTTACAGATATTTTGTCCATCATCATAAAGGTGACCCCGAACTTAGAAGAGCAGAATTCTTTGATTTCCTCATTGGTTCCCGGTTCCTGACCTCCAAAGTTATTGGCAGGAAAACCTATGATCGTCACTTCATCGCCATGTTCTTGATGAAGTTTCTGGAGGTCTTCATACTGTTTGGTATAGCCACATTTTGAGGCTACATTTACCAAAAGTAGTTTCTTTCCTTTGAATTGGGAGAAATCCACTTCCTGACCATTGATGTCTTTCATTTTAAAATCATAAAAGGAATTTTCCATCATCATTTGATCTAGTGGTACATTGTTGGCTGGTTGTTGCTTTTGGATAAAGCCTGTGAAGGCTAAAGCGATGATTGCAAAAGTGCTTAGGATTTTTTTCATATTACATTCTGTCTGGGACTTTAATTCCTAATAACTGCATGCCCTTGCGAATTGTTTTGGCGGTGATGGCAGAAACTGCAATTCTAAAGGATTGGACCTTGGGATCATTTTCATGGAAGATAGATAATTCTGCATAGAATCGGTTGTATTCTTTTGCCAGTTCAAATAGATATTGTGCCAAAACGGAAGGTGAGTACTCTTCTCCTGCTGCCATGATTTTTTTCTCAAACTCATTTAATACCACGATCAGATCCCTTTCTGCAGGTTCAAGTTTGTCCAATCCTTCAAATCCCGCATTGGTGTAATCTACCCCGATCTGATCCGCTTTGCGTAGAATCGATGCGATCCTAGCATGGGAATATTGGATGAATGGACCGGTATTGCCTTGGAATTCTATGGATTCCTGAGGATTGAAAAGCATTCTTTTCTTTGGATCCACTTTGAGCAGGAAATATTTCAAAGCGCCCATTCCTAATATTTCATAGAGTTCGGCTGCTTTTTCTGTGCTGAATCCATCTATTTTGCCTAACTCCTTGGTGTGGCTTTCGGCTGTATCGATCATTTCCTGCATGAGGTCATCCGCATCGACCACAGTACCTTCCCTAGATTTCATCTTTCCGGTAGGCAAATCCACCATACCATAGGATAAGTGGTACAAACCATCCCCGTAAGGACGGCCAAGTTTGCGCATGATCTTAAACAATACATCAAAATGGTAGTCCTGCTCGTTGCCGACCACATAGACCGATTTGTCAAAATGAAAATCCTGGTATTTCAATTCGCAAGTCCCCATGTCCTGCGTAATATAGACCGAAGTGCCATCTGCCCTTAGGACAAGTTTTTCGTCAAGGCCTTCAGCTGATAAGTCCACCCATACAGAACCGTTTTCTTTTTTGAAGAAAACACCCTTTTCCAATCCCTCTTCTACGATATTTTTTCCCAAAAGATAGGTGTCCGATTCGTAATAAAACTTATCGAAATCAACACCCATTTTTTTGTAAGTCGCATCAAAACCCTCATATACCCATCCGTTCATGGTTTTCCAAAGATCGACGACGGCTTTGTCACCGGCTTCCCATAATCTCAGCATTTCTTGGGCTTCGAGCATTAAGGGTGCATTTTTCTTGGCCTGCTCTTCCGTTTGGCCTTCAGCTACCAACTTTTGTATTTCCTTCTTATACTCTTTGTCAAAAATCACATAATATTTTCCTGCCAAATGGTCTCCTTTCAATCCACTTGATGTTGGAGTTTCTCCGTTTCCATGGTGTCGGTAAGCGACCATGGACTTGCAGATATGAATACCACGGTCGTTGACCAGGTTGGCTTTGATTACCTCATAGCCATTGGCCTTTAATATTTCGGCAACCGAATACCCAAGAAAATTATTCCTCAGGTGTCCGAGGTGAAGGGGCTTGTTGGTATTGGGGCTGCTGTATTCCACCATTACCTTTTTCCCGTTTGCAGGCAGTTGGCCTAAATGGGGGTTGCTATAGATCTTTGAGAAAATATCCAACCAAGAAGTCTCGCTGACAGAGATGTTTAGGAAGCCTTTGACAATATTGAAAGTGGATACCACCTCACAGTTTGTGACTAGATATTCTCCGATTTTGGTGCCGGAAGCCCCGGGATTGAGTTTGGTGATTTCCAAAAAAGGAAAAACCACAAAGGTGAAAGTCCCCTCAAATTCCTTTCGGGTGGGTTGAAGGGCAAGTTCTTCAAGAGTTGCATGATGCCCAAAAAGCTCCAAAAAAGCTTGTTGGATAGTAGCTGTTATTTTCTGTTCTATATTCATGGAATAGACATGAGACGTGAGACATGAGATTTGAGACTGTGGCCATAGATTGGTTTTAGTATCTCTTTCTCAGTTTTTAAATTTTATCCTTTTATTAATCAAATAACCAATAACCAAATTACCCTTAACCCTAAAAATGATCCACCAATGACTTGGTGGTAGCTTCAAGGATATCAAAGGCATTTTCGGCCATCAGGTTTTCGGAATCAAGGGTCGGGTTCACTTCGACGATTTCCCAACAGCAAACCCGCTTGTCCTTGATCAATTCTGTATTGAGTTCAAGGGCTTCTTTTACTGTCAATCCATTTGCAACAGGCGTTCCGGTTCCCATAGAAATCGATGAATCCAAACTGTCCACATCAAAGGATATGTAAATCTGATCGCAATTGCCCAAAATGCTGAGAGCCTCTTCCGCGACTTTGGTAATTCCGAGGCTTCTTACTTCTTCCGTAGAGAAATTTTTGATACCGTATTTTTTGATCAGAAAATCCTCAGGTGTCTCGGTGTCTCGTACAGAAATAAAGACGATGTCTTCTGCTTTGATTTTTGGTGCATCTCCACCGATTTTTTTTATTTTCTCCCAATACTGAAGCGTCTCTTCAGCAGGTTGATTGACTTCGCAGTCTCTATTGTCAGTCTGAATGCACATCGCCAAAGGCATTCCGTGCATGTTTCCCGAAGGAGTTGTAAAGGGGGTGTGGAGGTCTGCATGTGCATCGATCCAGACCACGCCAAGTCTTTTTTCGGGATGGGCAGCTTTGATTCCCATGATGGTTCCTGCAGCAGTGGAATGGTCACCCGCTAATACAATCGGAAACAGTTTCTCCAGTCTCAGGGATTCAATGGTGCTGTAGACATTTTTCAGAACCTGATAGACGCCATCGATGTATTTGGCATTTGGGTGTTTGTTTCCTTTCCAAAGGAAATTATTGGCATCAGGGACATTGATCGGATCAAATCGGGTGAAGAAATCCGAGGTTTTGTCAAGGCTGGCGATTTTGAGGGCATCTATTCCAAGGCTTGCACCTCTTGTTCCGGCTGCTATTTCTGACCTGACCTCGACCAATTTTATATCTCTCATAGTTGGATTTTCTGGGTTTTATTCAATTCTTATTTCATCGAAGTGCCGCAAAAGTAGTTAAAAAAAGGCTGAAAAACCATTTGAATAGGTTCATTTGAAAAAGTCTAGCCGGTCTAAAATCGGTCTTGTGATGAGTTCAGATTTTTGGATAATCCGGATTTGATGTTAATTCGAGAATTCTGGTTTATTTAGTGAAAGTGAATTGTTGAAAAGGAACTTCAGGCTTTGCTAATGAACATCAAAAATAAAATCGGTTGGAAAACTGCTTCAGGCTTGGTGATTGCCAATATGATCGGAACAGGCGTATTTACCAGTCTAGGTTTTCAGGTAGTAGATAGCCAAAATACCTGGAGTATTGTCCTCCTTTGGGTGATAGGGGGGGTGATGGCATTGATCGGGGCTTTTGTCTATGCGGAGCTTGGGACACATTTCAAACAGTCGGGAGGAGACTATATTTTCCTTTCAAGGACCATTCATCCTGCAGCAGGTTACCTCTATGCCTGGGTTTCTTTGACAGTGGGTTTTTCGGCACCAATATCCATTGCGGCCATGGCCATGGTTAAATACTGGGAGCCGTTGATTGGGTTCAAAAATAGCCAAGCAATAGGAATGGGGGCTATCTTGATGATGGGTCTGTTTCATTCTTTTTCAGTCAACCAATCAGGGCTTGTTCATAATTTTCTAACCGGCGTAAAGTTGCTTTTTGTTTTTGTGCTTATTGGATTGGGCTTTGGTTTCGCTTCAGTTTTGGCAGAAAGCAGTTTTGATTTCAGTGATTCCTGGAAAGGTGAGATTTTAGCTCCGGGATTTGCTGTTTCTCTGATTTACGTTTTTTATGCATACACCGGATGGAATTCCGCGGCATACATCGTGGAGGAGATAGATGAACCAAGAAAAAGTCTTCCCAAAGCGCTGGTTTTTGCGGCATTTTTGGTGATGGTCGTTTATGTATTGCTGCAGCTTGTGTTTTTGAAGCATGCTTCTATTGATCAGCTTGAGGGAAAAGTTCAGGTAGCAACCCTGGCGTTTGGGAATCTTTTCGGAACCCAAGGAGTTTTTTGGGTGAGCCTTTTTATAGGAATACAATTGATTGCTACTATCAGCGGCTATACCTGGGTTGGTCCCAGAATTACCAATGCCATGGCCAAAGATTATACATTTTGGAAACCATTGGCCATCACAAACAAAAATGGAATTCCTGTCCGTGCTATTTGGTTCAATACTTTTGTCAGTTTGCTGCTAATGTTTACCGGATCTTTTGAGTCGATCATGTTGTATGCAGGGTTTGTTCTTCAGGTAATGGGTACATTGACCATTGCGGCTTCTCTCCGGCTCAAAAGCAGAACAGGATTTCGAAGTCCATTCCGTCCATGGCTGCAAATAATTTATATTGTTTTTAGCCTTTGGGTAATGGTTTTCATGCTTTATGACCGTCCAAAAGAAAGCCTTTTTGGATTGGGGATAATCTTTGTAGGTTACATACTTTATGTTTTTGATACATTGAAAAAGCCAAAAACAATATGATTTCTTCCAAACTTCCAGATGTAGGTACGACCATTTTTACTGTCATGTCCAAACTAGCCACCGATTGCAATGCAATCAACTTGGCACAGGGATTTCCGGGTTTTGATTGTTTTCCCTACCTCCATGATCTGGTGGACAAGTATGTCAGTGAAGGTTATAACCAATACGCCCCCATGAGCGGAGTGCCTGTCTTCAAGCAAAGAATTGCCGAAAAAACCAAATCGGTATACGGTGTGGATTTCAATGGCGAATCTGAAGTTACGGTGGTTTCAGGTGCTACGGAAGCACTTTTTGCAGCGGTGACTGCTGTGGTCAGACCTGGAGATGAGGTGATTTTGTTGGAACCTTCCTATGACAGTTATGCACCTGCGGTTGTATTGAATGGAGGAATCCCTATATATGTCTCTCTTCGACTGCCGGACTTTTCAGTTGACTGGAACAAAGTGAAATCTGCAATTACTGACAAAACCCGCCTGATCATGGTCAACACGCCCCACAACCCATGCGGCTATGTCTGGACTCAGGAAGATTTGGATACCTTGGCTGAATTGATCCAAGACAAAGAAATATATATCGTCAGTGATGAAGTCTATGAGCATATTACTTTTGATGGT
>NZ_CDSBKL010000008.1:0-28096 GCF_977115555.1 Aquiflexum sp. | reverse complement strand
GATCAGCTCAAAAACATATTGAATCTTACTCTTTACCTTTTCATCTTGATTTTGATAAAATTCAATAAAGTGGTTTTCATAAAAAATTATCTTCCTTACCATATTTACAAAGTTATCTCAAAAGATAACATTTTCCAAAAATGTGGGGGTTCTTTTAATCCAATCTAACTTTTGGAGGGTTTAAGAAGTTTGCGATTTCGGAGACGAAAACTGTCTGCCAGCACTGAACTTTTCTTGTAGGTGCGGTTTACGCCGATTTTCTCATTTCTTTAGCTGTGTTGGTTTAGGTCGTCCGTGTTCTCTGTATTTTTTTACTGCTTCGTTCCAATGCCAAATCATTCCGCTGTCTGCTGGCCCTATTCGTCTATTGCCTTTCACTTCTCCATCGAAATGTCCGTTTTCATCAAACTCAAAGGGTTGTGAAGCACTTAAAATGTCAGATAAATCAAATTGACCGCCTGCCAATTCATAATGTCCTTCTAAATAATACCACATTACCCAAAATGCTTCTTCTTCCGTTAATGTGTCATTTGAAAATAGATTTTCGCTCATAATTGCGTTATTTGAAAATACATTTATTTATGTCAATGAATTAAGGCTTGTCAGGATAAAGATTTATTGGGTCAAATGAGCCATTTACTTGTCAGCCGTAACCCTGTTAATTCTTGGTTGTAGAAACCAAATTCCAATTGGTAAAAACACTATAAGAAAGAAGTCTCCGATACATTCTCCAATATCTGCTTTTTTATCCTTTCAAATTGACTTTAGCCCCCTTGCTGGAAACATTAAAAAATACAGAAACGCAAAGAAGACATAAAACCCAGGTAGTGCTTCAACTCCACTAAAAGTCATTCCTTGTCCATCAGAAATCACCATGACAAATATGAAAGATGTCAGCCAGATGAAACTGTTAATTAGGAATAGATTATAGTTCAGTTCAATCTTCTCCGGTAGTAGTTGGTAGAGTGCGTGTCCAACGAATAGTATCCATGAGAAGTAAGTTGTCATGCCAATTAAAAATAAAATTGTTGTAAGGGTCTTGTTGTTTTCAATTTCAAAATTACTGATGAATAGTCCAGCGATTAGAATTAAAAATACTTGCCAATGTTTTAGTCTTAAAATGAATTTCATTTTCTCTTTGTAGTCTTTGATTTGTTTGTTCACCAGCTTGCTGCCAACGATTATCTCTGCGCCACTGTGGCGTAAAGCATACTAGATTGGGTTGGTAGATACCACATTGGCGTATATTTTCTCATTATCTAAACATAAAACTAATACCCTAAAAATCCAACAAGACTTCCTGACAATTTCCGTGTAAAAAGTTAATAGGATATTACCCTTTAAAAACCTTCTTCACCCATTCCGTCATCAACCCAGCCCCATAGCAACTCAGCTGCCCAAAAGCAGTAAAAACTGAAAGGAATCCTACCCAAATGGATTTATTCAAATAGGTAGCATGGACGAAAACAGCTAAAATCCAAAGTTCATAAATCAAAAGGCCTGATGTTACTAAAACCGAAAAGGCGGGAAACCAATTTCCAATAACCAATAACCCAATAACCATTATCCATCCTATCAAAAAAACCGCCGGCATCAGATGCACCAACTTCACCGCATCCCGGTGGTAACGGCTGACGTTGATTCTGTTTTGGCCAAAGGAATAACTCTGTCTGAAAAAGCTCTGCCAGGTGTTTTTCCTTTTGTGGTATACAAATGCTTCCTCCACCAATTCCAACCTAAAACCCATTTTCTTGAGCCTCATGCTCAACTCGATGTCCTCGCCTCTATTTGGGTCTACAAAACCTTTGGTCGTCTCAAATGCCTTTTTGGATAGTCCCATATTGAATCCCCGGGCTTGAAACTTACTTGGGTCTTTCAATTTTCCCCTTATTCCTCCCGTAGTCAGGACCGAAGTCATACTGTAGTTGATGGCCTTTTGGAAGTTGGAAAAATTCTCTTCTGCGGCATCAGGACCTCCGTGCGCATCGAATTTCCTTTCCTTGATCGCCTGATCCAAAACCTCAAAATAGTGTAAAGGGATGATGCAATCAGAATCAAAAAGAACAAAATATTGCCCCTTTGCCTGTTTCATCCCAAAATTTCTGGCAAATCCCTGAGCAATATTCTCAATCCAAAAATACCTGACTTTGAGAATTTCACTAAAGGATTCTACCGTAAGCCTGCATGGATTATCTGATCCGTCATCTACTACGATCACCTCAAAATCTGTAAAAGTCTGTATAGTCAGACTCTGAAGCAATTCCCTGATTTCATCGGGACGGTTGTACACCGGTATGATAACCGAAAAAACCATCAATCCTTGAAATTCAGTTCTGAGTCAATGTTATAATCAGACTTTCGGCTGCTCTGAGAAGTCAACATCTCAGCGAGGAATCCTGTCAAAAACAGCTGAACGCCCACAATCAATGCCACCAAAGCTAAAAAGAACAAGGGTTGGGCGGTGATTTCCCTAACTGCTAAGCCTTTGTAAAGACCATAGATCTTTTGGAAAATCAGCCATACCGTAATAAAAAAGCCCGCCAAGAAGGAGACTGAACCCAAAGTTCCAAAGAAATGCATAGGGCGCTTTTTGTACCTGTTGACAAAGGAAACGGAAATCAGGTCAAGGAAGCCGTTCAGGAATCTTTCCCAACCAAATTTGGTGTAGCCGTATTTTCTCGGTCTGTGTTCGACTACTTTTTCGCCGATTTTAACAAAACCGCTCCACTTCGCAATCAGCGGAATATAGCGGTGCATTTCTCCATAGAGGTGGATGTTTTTGACGACTTTCCTGTCGTAAGCCTTGAGACCACAGTTGAAATCATGGAGCTTAATCCCCGAAATCACCCTAGTCACCCAATTAAAAAATCTGGAAGGAATTGTCTTGCTGATGGGATCATGCCTTTTCTTTTTCCATCCCGACACGATTTCAAATCCGTCAACGACAATCATGTCATACATCCCAGGAATCTCATCAGGACTGTCTTGCAGATCCGCATCCAAAGTAAATACAACCTCTCCCACAGCCTTACTGAAACCCATATCCAAGGCGGCAGACTTTCCATAATTCCGGCCAAAACTGATGCCTTTTACAAAGGGATTGAGTTTGGATAGTTTTTGGATTTCCTTCCATGACCCGTCATTGCTGCCATCATTGACAAATATGATTTCATAAGAAAAGCCGTGTCCTTCCATGACACGGCAGATCCAGTTATGCAATTCAGCTAGTGATTCCTGTTCGTTGAAAACAGGGATGACGATTGAAATTTGGGTCATTTTGGTATTTCGAAAATCATTTTGTTAAAGGAAACTATCACATCAAATTTGAAAGTCCTTTGAAAAACCTCGGAAGCCATTGAAGATCTCAGCCAATGGCTTAAGAAGCCTATATCAATAATCTAAAGATTTGTCTCTTTTTTTCAATATAGCACCTAGAATCAAGGCTATAATGGCATAAGCAATCAACAAAAATCCAAATGCTTTCAACTGTCCTGTGACAGTATAGCCACTTTCAAGGCTGGTACGGATATCATCTAACTGCTCAGAAGTCATCGAATCAGCAGCTCCGAATTTCTCTAACATGGCCATCTGAGTCTCCATTTGGCTCTCAATCAATACTCCCGGAAGGGCAGGATCAACGACATTGTAAAGCAAAAGATTGCCACAGATTCCTAATAAACCTGAAACAACCATGGCAATAAAGGCAAAATTAAAGGCAGTGCCAAAGCTCATAAATCCGCCAATAGAAGTTCTGTATTGAGAACCGAAATAAATGATTAAACCAATATACAATACTAAAATACCGATACCCACGTACCATGCTACCAATAAGGTTGGGTCAATGAAGTAAATGATGTAGGTAATAACAATTGAAATAATACCCAAGATCAAACCTGAATTGAGTCCTGCTTTGAATGGTGATTCTTGATTTTCCATAGAGTTTAAAGTTTTGTTCTCCTTAAAATTATTGAAATAATGATTGTAAAAAATAATCCTGGAAGGATTTTCCAAATAAAATCATTCAAAGCAATATCCAATGCGGTCATTGCAAGGATTTTTTCATAAGTAAAGTCAAATGACTCCTGTCCCAACTGACCCACAATCAAATCTTTGTTTGTATCCATTACTGCTACCTTGGAGGTTTTGATTTCCTGAAAAAATTCCGGACTAATAGATAAAACCAGCCAAACCCCCAATCCCGCAACAACTGCGATCATGGAATAAATAAGAAAACCGATAGTCATGCCATGTGCAAAAGAAAGTTCTCCTCCATTGATGTCATTCCGAAAATATCGGATTCCCAAAAACACGAAGATCGGAATCAGCACATAGCCAAACAGCATGCTGAGGTTGGTGGCATCAAACCCAATCCATTTGAAAAGCAGAAAAGCGAGGACACAAAAAACACCCCCGATTAATCCAAACAAGTACGTTGATTCGAAATAGCGCTTCATCTATATTTTGACAAAACGGCCTTTGTTGATGAGAAACTTTACTTTTCCTTTCAAGGAGCTATTAAACCAAGGTGTATTGGCAGAAAGGGATTTGTTTGATTTTTGGTCAAAAACCCAGTTTTCCTCAGGGTCAAAAATGGTCAGGTTTTCTATTTTGGCAGCATCTGGACCAAGGACTTTGGCAGGTCCTTCGGTGATTTTGGAGATCAGCAGCGGCCACGTGAGCTCTTCGGCCAATTTCACCATCCCGGGCAAGAAAGTCTGCAAACCTGCCATGCCGAAAGCTGCCAGATCAAATTCCATAAATTTGGAATCAAAATCCTGTGGCTGATGGTTGGAAACAATGGCATCGATCGTGCCGTCTTTCAACCCGTCTAGCAGCGCATCCCTGTCTTCTTTTCCCCGGAAAGGTGGCATTACCTTCAGGTTGGTATCAAACGAAGCCATGTCTTCGTCTGAAAACAGCAATTGGTAAAGAGATACATCAGCCGTGACTTTCATTCCTTCTTTTTTGGCTTGTCTGATTTTTTCGACTGCCCCTTTGGAACTGATGGTCTGAAGATGCAATCTTCCACCGGCATACTTAAGGATTTCCAGGTTCCGGTGCACGGCCACTTCTTCGGACAAATTTGGGATTCCTTTCATCCCAAGCCTAGTGGAAGTGATTCCTTCATGCATCTGCCCAAATAAGGCTAAATAGGGATCATAAGTTTGGTCAAATAACAGCCCATCAAATTTCTGCAAATACTGCAAAATCTTCAACAAACGGTCAGGGTTGGAAATCGGGTGCGTTCCGTCTCCAAAGACAAATACTCCCTCATGATTCAAATCAAGGATATCTGTGAAATCCTCTCCTTTACAATCTTTGGTCGCAGCAGCCATGATGGTCAAGTCTGTGAGCCATTCCTTTGCTTTGGATCGGATATATTGGATCTCATTTTTGGTTTGGATGGCCGGCTTGGTATTGGGCAAAAGAACCGCTTTGGCAAAGCCACTTGCCGCCAACACTTCACCAAGGCTTTCAAGAGACTCACGGTATTCTTCTCCAGGTTCGCCGGACATACACCTCAAATCTATCCAGCCTTTGGAAGCAAAAAAAGACGAGCAATCGATGGTTTCTTTGATTTTCCTAGAATCCCCTGTTTCTTGTTCGGTGATTTCCGAACCGGTAAAAATGTAATTTTTGGGAGGGTGGATCCTTAGCGGGTCTATTAACCTGAGCGATTGGAGCAGTACGGCCATAAAGGTTATTATTTGTGCAAAACTGCAATAATATTCCAAAAAATGAAAGGAAAATCGGGTAGAGGATCAGGTGGCAATTCAAAAAGTCTGAATAGTGAACCCAACAGACCAACCAAATTACCAAACATTCATGACAGACACTGCCAAATTAGAAGTAATCTCCAATTCAGGAAAATTATGTTTGCTAAGAGAATTAAAATGGAAAAAACGAAACTCGCATTTACACGTCAATTCCTCTTTTTCCCCAATAGTTCCAGCAACCTATCATTGTCAGGATGGGGGAAGAATTGATCGAATTCCAAGAAATAACCTGCCGGATCGTAACCCACAAATCCTTTGTATTTGTTTTCAGGCCCTACTTCAAGACTGTCCTGCCTCAAAGGAAAGGAATTATTGGTCTGTATGTAGTCAAACCAGCCTGAAACATCCCCAAGCAAAAAAGAAACATTCACAGCCTTGTCCTCAGAAAAAGTATGCATTCCCCTCCTTTCATCCACCAATCCAATATAGCCTGTCTCGGAGACCTGATATACTTTGACCCAGCCCTGATCGACGATCATGCGTAATCCGATGATTTCTTCGTAAAACTTCTCCGCTTCCTGCATGTCTTGGTAATACATCCACGTCACCGCCCCATAAAAACCCAATCCTGCAGCAACATCTTTGGAGGCTGTAGGCAATGCCGGGTATTTTCTCATTTGGGGTACAAGCCATTCGTTTTCCTCATGCTGTTTGAACATTTCAAATTCCAACAAATATCCTTCCGGATCTATTGCTACAAAACCGTCATGGGCATTGTTTTCCTTGGGTTTGTAGGTGTATTTGATGGGGACATTTTTGCCTTGGAGGTAGGCGTACCATTCGGGAAGCTGATCGGTCAATAAAGCGATGGCGACAGTCTTTGGTTCGGAAGCGCGATGCATGCCTTTGGATTCATCCACCAAAGTCATGTAGGCATCGTGGGAAATCCGTAAAGTCACTGCAAATCCATAATCAGACACAATCTCCATCCCCAAAGTCTGATTATAAAAATACTTGGCAGAAGCCAAATCTTTGTAATAAAGAAAAACATTGGTTCCCTTAATATCAAAATCAGGCAAAGTCTTAAATTCGGTGTTTTTGGCCAAAAGGGAATTGATGTAATGATTGGGATAACCCAAAAGCCTTCCGAATCGACGAGCTTCGCTGATACTGTTGTTTCCTCCAAGAATGGTTTTTTTTAAATCAAGGTAGGCTTCCATAGCATTTGGCTTATGAAAAATCATGACTTCCTTTCCTTCTGCGATTGCTTCAGGGAAAAGCTGAGTTTTGAGCAAATCAGGTTCTCTAAAAACTTCCACACCGTATTTTTCTGCAACGTAAATGGCATCTTTCCACAAAGCCTCTGCCTCATCAGAGGTAAGAGGCTCACTCAATGCAATTGGCTTGACTTCTGCCGCTACCATTTCCGCCATGGCAGCCATGCTTCCGAGGTGTTTCTGATGGCTTATTTCCTTGTTATTTTGACAGGAAAAAGAAAACAAAACGATGGCTAATACAAAGATTGGATTTTTCATTTTGGAAATGGAGGATGTTGGGAATTGCCAAAGTTTAAACTTAGCCCACAAAACTTAAAGTCAAAAATCCGTTCAAAAAAAATCTTGGGTCAAAACTGAATTTTCCCAATTTCTAAGTTAAGGTCAATAAGAAATGTCATCTGTATGGGCGTAAATCTCCTCCAGACTGAAGATCTTTTCCTTGCTAGATTGGGTAAAATCAAGCAATTCCGGCAAAGGCAAATTGCCGCTTTTGCCGATTGCAGGCCATTTGGGAGGAGAAGAAAGCCAATTGCCCTGATCATCCTTCATATGTCCCCGATCGGAAATAAAAGAGTGGATAAAATCTTCAGATGTAATGGCTTTGAATCCCGGAAGTTCCTTGCCATCTCGATTTTGGTCAATCTGAAATGTGGCATCAAGGTAATTTTTCAAAGAAATCGGAAATTCCAATGTAGAATCAAAATCATAAATCAGTTGGAATTCTGGATTGGAAGCCAATAAAATCACATGATAATCCCACCATACCACTTCGTCGCCGTTGGGGGATTTTTGGAATCTGAAGGAACAATTTCTGCTGCTGTTTGAAATGATCAACACCTTTTTGATGAAACCATCAAGTTCAGGATTTTGGCACAGGTGCCAGATGTTTTCTTCGCAAAAATTTTCGGAGTACTTGAAGGTTTTGATTTTCATTTGCTACCACAAAAGTAACACAGACTTTGGCAATTGACTCCATATCCAAATTTATAGTTTGTAAGAAAGAAAATGAATTGGAAATGTGGACAAAGATAATTTAACCCAAATCGGGTTATATCAGATTCTGGGATAGCACAAGGTCTTCTTTGGTACGTTCCTTACAGATTTCTATCAATTGAAAAATATCAGTATCGAGGTAATCCGATTTTTTGATCTGAATGTCATTTTCATCTCTGAATGAAAAACGAAGACCTCCCGATGAATCTATATGGTCAATCTTGGTCAAACCTGAAATGTTGCGGTGAGACACGATGACACCCCGGAATTTCAATTGATAGCCATCCAAGACCAAGGTGATGGGATTTAGGTTTTTGACCAAAAAAAATAAAAAACACTCATACAATACAATCAACCAAAAAAGTACCAAAGTCCATTTTGGTATCGGAATTCCTACAAAAAACAGTATTGTCCCGGCCACAGCAAGGGCTATTGTCCACTTTTTGAAACTCTTCTTTTGTCTGCGCAAAAACAATTCCCCACCTACTCCCCTTGTCACCAATTTGTAATGCTCCCTTCCATAAAAGGCAAACATCAAAATCAGACAAAAAGAAACTAGCCAATGATGGTGACGAAGGTCCAAAACCAGAATCAAAACAATGGAAAGTATCAAAAAAGCTGTAACAATGATTTGTCTTTTTCTCATAAGTCTGGATGCAAATAAGCTGTGGATGAAAAAATCTTGGAGTCTAAGAAATTGTCATGTTTCAAATTAACTGAATCTGGACAATAATTAAAATCTTTATCCGAATGAAAATGCTGATAAAGCAAAAAGAAGGAACATGTCAAGATGTTCCTTCTTTTATTTTATGTTTTGTTTTGTTTTTCTATTCCCACTCAATCGTGGCAGGTGGCTTGGAGGAGATGTCATAGACAACCCTGTTGACGCCTTTGACCCGGTTGATGATTTCATTGGACATTTTCCCCAGAAATTCATACGGCAAATGGATCCAATCTGCAGTCATGCCATCCACAGAACCTACTGCCCTTAAGGCTACAACTTTTTCATAAGTCCGCTCATCTCCCATGACACCTACAGATTGGATTGGGAGAAGGATGGCTCCTGCCTGCCACACCTGATTGTACAATCCTGAGTCTTTGAGGCCTTGTATAAATATGTAATCGACTTCCTGAAGGGTTTTGACTTTCTCAGCAGTAATGTCTCCCAAAATCCTGATAGCAAGACCCGGACCTGGAAAAGGATGTCTTCCGATGATTGCCTCTGGAATGTCCAAAGCCCTTCCGACTTCCCTCACTTCATCCTTGAACAAGGTATTGAGAGGCTCGACCACAGAAAGCTTCATAAAGTCCGGTAACCCGCCCACATTATGGTGGGATTTGATCGTGGCAGAAGGTCCTTTGACAGAAACCGATTCGATCACGTCAGGATAGATTGTGCCTTGACCAAGCCATTTGACACCTTCAATCTTGTGCGCTTCATCATCAAAAACTTCGATAAATGCACGTCCTATGGCTTTTCTTTTGGCTTCAGGATCTGACAATCCCGCCAAAGCATCATAAAATCTTTGCTTGGCATCCACTCCGATGACGTTCAGTCCAAGGGTTTTGTAGGATTCCAAAACTTCTTCGTATTCATTTTTGCGGAGCAATCCATTGTCAACAAAAACACAATAGAGGTTTTTGCCGATAGCCCTGTGGATCAATGTGGCGGCCACTGAAGAATCTACACCGCCTGAAAGTCCCATGACGACATTGTCATTTCCGATTTTCTCTTTGAGTTGGGCGACAGTGCTGTCGATAAATGTATCAGAAGTCCAATCTTGGGAGCAACCACAGATATGGACCACAAAATTTCTAAGCAGGTTTTTACCTTCCAAAGAGTGCGTGACTTCCGGATGGAATTGGATACCGTAGGTGACTTCTCCTTGGATTTTGAAGGCTGCTACCTTGACGGATGCAGTACTTGCAATGATGTCAAATCCTTCGGGAAGCGTCTTGATGGTATCTCCATGAGACATCCAAACCTGGGAACCATGGGTCATTTCTTTCAATAAATCATGGTGCAGGTCAATGTGGTCGAGATTTGCACGGCCATATTCGCGGATTTCTGAAGGAAGCACTTCTCCTCCGTATTTGTTTGCCAGCAACTGCGCTCCATAGCAAACGCCCAGCAAAGGCAATTTGCCCCTTAAGCTGTCAAGGTCCAAATCCGGTGAGCCTGCATCCCTGACGGAACATGGGCTTCCCGAAAGGATTACTCCTTTTATATCAGGGGTGATTTCAGGAATTTTATTATAGGGGTGGATTTCGCAATATACATTGAGTTCCCTCACGCGTCGGGCGATGAGTTGTGTGTATTGGGAACCAAAGTCTAGGATGAGGATTTGTTCTGCCATGGACAAAGGTACATAGGGCAGCCATAACAGGAAAAGGATTTCAGAAGATTATTTTGGAAAATGGGATTGGAAAATTAGAAAATTGGAAGATTGGAAAATTGGGGAGCTAATGGGTATTAAGTTAATTGGTTATTGGGTTATTTGTTAACCTGTGTCCCTGTTATCCTGTTTCTCCAGAAGCTAGATGGATTTTTAGCTGTTTTATAATTTAATCGAGAATGCCTTCGCAGGATTTTGGATCAACATCAAATCCAACTCGGTTTGGGTAAATCCCTTTTCCTTCAGTAAGGGGATTAATGCATCAAACAAAGCGGTAAATCCTTTAAAATCCCCACCATTTGCTTCACCGGGACTGTACCATCCGGCATCGTGTGACAGAAGGACATGGTCCAAAAGTCCATTTTCCTTGCAAAAAACAATCCTTTCCAAATGTCCTGGAACATCCCAAGCAATGCCATCCAAGCTGATCCAAACTCCTTCATTTTTTGCTTCCATGTATTTTTGAAAATTCTTTTCATTCTGAGCATGCACCCATACAAAATGATTGAGGTCTACTTTTTCATTTTTCAAAACTTGGATTTGGGCTTCGGCCGTTTCCCAGGTTCCTGTATGGGACACGATCAAAAGACCGGTTTCTTTTTGGGTCTTTGCGGCTGCCCTTACCAATTTTTCATCCATTTGTGAAAGTGAAGGCCCGCTGTTGACCGAGATTTTGATAAAGCCAGGCTTGATTCCGGTATCTTCGATTCCATTTTCAAATTCTGCAATCCACCTTTTGGATAGTTCTTCAGCAGATTCTGAGTAGGCATGGGAGGGGAGGTATTTACCCTCCACCGCGCTGTAATAACCTGTATTGGTTAGGAAATTGATTCCTGTTGCCTCGTGAAGTTTTTTCAAGAGGATAGGATCTTTGCCCAAGTAGGAAGGGGTACATTCGACCAAAGTGTTGACTCCCCTTGCTTTGATTTCTTCCAAAAAAGGCAAAACCCGCTGCACCACCGAATCCTTGTCCCAACGGTGATATCCCGTAGAATCTGCCCCGATAAAGTCCACCAAAATATGTTCATGGATCAAAGTCAGGCCCATCTCCTCGGGGGAAATCTCTCCTGATATGGTAAGGATTTTACCCTTATCCATCTTTTGAGGAGTACATGCAATTAGGATAAGCAAAAAGAAAACGGAAAAGAATTTTCTCATGGACATGAATTTTTCCCTTAAGATAAAAAAAGATAGGCTAAGAATCCTCCAAATTGCTGTTTTCTCCTTCAAACAAGGTCTTTAATTCGACTGCGTGGATTCTCTCCACTTCCTCCAGATACCTCCCACAAACCGCAGTACTGCCATGTGTCAGGTATACTTTTTCAGCTTCGGTGGCTTTGATGGCTGATATCAATCCCTCCCAATCTGCATGGTCGGATAGCACAAAACCTGCATCTGCGGCACGTCTTCGGCGCGCTCCCCGGATATTCATCCAGCCTGAGCAGATTCCTGTCTGGTAGGGAGAAAACTGTTTCATCCAAGGAGACCCCATTGCTGAAGGCGGCGCAATTATCATCGCTCCTTTAACCCTGCTTTTGGGAATTTCAGGAGTCATTTTTGGAACATTTATTACTTTAACCCCATTGGCAATCAAAGCCTGATTGGTATTCCAGATAGCTCCATGTGCAAAAATTTCCCCGATAGATAAATCCAAATTGTTGATGATTCGCTGAGCTTTTCCCAATGAATAAGCAAAAAGAACCGAGTTTCTACCCGAAGATGAATTTTGCTCCCACCAGCCATTGATCGCGGTGAAAATCTCTTTTTGGCTTTGCCATTTGTATATAGGCATACCAAAAGTACATTCAGACACAAATTCATGGCATTTGATGGCTTCAAAAGGCTGAGAAAGTCCATCGTCCTCCGTTTTGTAGTCTCCTGAAATGACGACGGTTTTTCCTTTGTATTCCAACCTGACTTGCGCCGAGCCCGGAATATGGCCTGCTGGATGTAGTGACAAAATCACCCCGTTGATATCCAAGCTTTCTCCATAGTCCAAAGTTTCAAGAGAAATCTCCTGACCCAGACGGAGTTTCATGACTTCAGAAGAATGGTGATGTGAAAGATAATGCTTCATACCCCATCGGGCATGATCAGAATGTGCGTGAGTGATGACTGCCTTGTCAACAGGTCGCCAAGGATCTATAAAAATATCTGCTTGAGGGCAATACAATCCAGAAGGTGTCAATTCAAGCAGGTTCATCTTTCTCTATTTGGTCATTACCTTCTTAAAAATACAATCCCCTTTACTTCCTTCCCTTTTCTAAATCTCCTCCAATTCTTTTCCGGGCTTTGGATAGCTCAATCTAGCGATTTTTTTCCCTACATGGTATTCATCCAAACCGGTGACTGTTACTGTCCCCAAGAGATTCAGATCAAGAGAACCATCTGATCGAAGGCCTTTTTCATCGACCCAAACATGTTCGATGGCTCCGATGAGAAGTTCAGTACCATTGACTTTTAAGGTTTGGGACTCTACAAAACTACAACCAAGTTTCACCTTACTTTTGGCAACAAAAGGTGCAAAAAAATCTCCGAGGTATTCTTCCTCTATTCCTGTGGCTTCAAATTCAGATCCGGAATACCTTGCCGCAGATTGGTGTGCTTTCCGGTAAAATTCTTCAGTGATGTGGTTGAGGGTGAAATATCCTGTTTCAAGAATATTTTCTAAAGTATGTCTTTCGACAGTATGCGGTCTAAACAATATCCCAACCAAAGGGGGTGTGGCTCCGATATGAAAAACCTGAGAAAAAGGAGAAAGATTGGAAATGCCTTTCAGGTTTTTCGTACCGATGAGATTTAGGCTTTTATATCCCGAAAGGCAGTTGATAAAATCCCTTCTAAAAGCCGATTCCGCCTCCATGATGGAAGCTTTATCGAAATGCTTCATCATATCAAAATCGCTTCTTCGATGGAATTGCAATATTTGATGTCCAACAAATGGATGATATTGTCAGGATTATTCTTCATAATCTGTTCTTTGGCAATCATGACCATTTTCTCAAACCATCTTTCCTCAGGCAGGATTTTTCGGTGCTGGTCAATTCCGAGCTCGAGCATTTTGTTTTTCCAGTTTAGAAAATACCATTCCATGCTTGGCTGGTGAAATGCCCTGAGTGATCTTTTGTCAAAAATGAATTTTTTGTATTTCCCTTTTTCAACAGTTTGGGTAATATGAAGAAAGGTTTTCTTGAAATCATCAATCGGTATATAGTCCGTCAAAAGTTCACATATAATAATTCCTTTTTCTTGATTGGCATATACCTTTGCATATTTTTCTTCAAACATCAGTTCAAAGTTATTTAGCTCTATGGCATTGGCAGTGATATTCATGATGGTGTCTGGGATTGAAATTAGTGAAACGACCGATTTTTCATGTTTTTACCATTTGTAACTTCTTCTTTAAAGCTACCTAGATTCTCTTCAAGACGTATGGCATATTCCAAGGTTGTCTTGATGAGCTCTTGTTGAGAATGAATCTGTTCCTTCAACCTTGAGAGCTCTCTGTTCATTTCTCGTAATTTAGACTCATACTCTTTCTCAAGCCTTTCCTTTTCTAGTCTGGCTTTTTCCAGTTCTTCCTTGAAAATCAAAAATGATTCTGGTGGAGTTCTCATAATATTTAATACTTTATACTTAGGGAGAATACCCAACTCTACTACAATAATTTGCACTAAATGTTTGAAATCTTTGAAATTACATGCCTTTGATTGAAGACATCCCGCCATCGAGGTGCAAAACCTGTCCTGTCATCCAGGATGCTTCATTGGAAAGCAGAAATACCGCAGCCCCTGCAATATCCTCTGGCTGACCATATCTCCCCAATGGGTGTCTTTTATTTGAAGCCTCTTTCTTATCATCATTTCCCAAAAGTGCTGAGGCCAAAGGCGTGTCTGTCAAAGAAGGTGCTACAACATTTACCCTGATTTTATTGGGCGCCCATTCTGCCGCAAGAGACTTTGCAAGCCCTTCGACTGCGCCTTTGGCGCTGGAAATAGAAGAATGAAACCCAAGCCCTACCTGCACAGCAACGGTGCTGAAGAGTACCACAGAAGCTGATTCGGACTTTTTTAGCCCCTTGAGGCACGTCTGCAATACTTTGACCGCTCCTAAAACATTGACTTCATAATCCTTTTGAAAATCTTCAATCGAAAATCTATGGAACGGCTTCAGATTGATAGTTCCCGGACAATAAACCAACCCATCAATTACCTCAGGAAGTCCTTCAATGGTTTCAAATTTGGCTGTGACATCAAGTCGCTCTGCACCTTCTCCCGAACGGTGGTATACAAAAATATTTGCCCCAACACTTTCAAGTTTTTCAGCGATTGACTTTCCGATACCGGAGTTGCCGCCGATGACCACAATGTTTTTATTATTCATAATTCCTTTTATTATAAAATCGTTTTGTGAAAAAAATGTTTGAAAATTTCAGGGTATAAAAAAACCGGGATCAAAGTCCCGGTTTAGTTTGGTTTAGTTTTCAATCTTTATCACTTCATGCTGATATATTTCATGAACTCATTTCTTGAATGTTCATCTTTTTCGAATTTTCCACTGTAAAATGAGGTGACAGTGGCGCTGTTCACGTCCTGAATCCCCCTGCTCGAGACGCACATGTGATGTGCATCAATAATAACCGCAATATCATCTGTTCCGAGCATCTCCTTCAATTCATTTCCGATCTGCATCGTCAATCTTTCCTGAACTTGTGGTCTTTTTGCAAAGTACTGCACGATTCGGTTGATTTTGGATAGCCCAATCACAGTACCATTGGATATATAAGCGACATGCGCTTTTCCGACTATCGGAACGAAATGGTGCTCACAATTGGAATAGAAGGTAATGTCCTTCTCTACCAACATTTCATTGTATTTATATTTATTTTCAAAAAGTTTGACGTTGGGTTTGTTCTTCGGATCAAGTCCACTGAAAATTTCTTTGATATACATTTTAGCCACTCTCTTAGGCGTTCCTTTGTGGCTATCATCTGTGAGGTCAAGACCCAAAACATGCATTATTTCTCTGAAATGCTTTTCTATTAGCTCCATTTTGAGCTCGTCATCCATCTCAAAAGCATCTTCTCTCAGTGGAGTATCGTGGGAAGTCCCGATATGTTCATCCCCCATTTCGTCATAAGATTGAGAAAGATTAATTCCCATCGTATTCAACAAAGTTTCTTTCTGTTTCATATAGTCGAATCGTTAAGTCGTATTTTGTGTCGATTTTATTTCTTAAAATATTCCAAATAACCACAGCAATGTTTTCCGCTGTTGGATTAAGATTTCTGAATTCATCTGTATCTAAGTTTAAATTTTTATGATCAAATTTATTTAGCACATGTGATTTGATTAAATCACTCAAGATCTTCATGTCATATACATAACCTGTACCGGGATCTATGGGACCTAATAATTTAACGATCAACTCGTAATTATGACCATGAAAATTGGGGTTGTTGCACTTTCCAAATACACGCTCATTTTCTTCTGCTGACCATTCAGGATTATGTAACCTGTGAGCTGCATTAAAATGCTCTTTTCTATATACTGCTACTTTCATTGTTATCCAAACAGGGGGAATTGAATTTTTGTTTAATATTTATTTAATTTCTTTAAACAAAAATTTTAAGCTATTGATTATCAGACAGGAATATCTATAATTTTTGCGAATATTTTCTATCTAAAATAAATCATGCATTTTAACATTTATCAGTATGGAAACAGTTCCAAATAATTACTTTTGAATTTAGTTTAAATTAAAGGTTGAAAATTATTTCAGCAATTGGGAATTTTATGGCACTTGAATTGCGTTTAGTACGTTAGACAATTTGACACGTAACCTCCAGACTTTCAAATAAATGTAATGCGGAAACTCACATTAGTTCTTATTCTATTGCTTGGTAGCTCTATTTCCACCTACTTCTTTGCCAACAGTTTTCCTTCTTCCATACTCAAAGATCTTTCTCTCGAGAATAATTTTATGGAGCTTGTCAACTCAAATTCTGCCAATTTGGACATGGTAATTCCGGAACGTGAGATTTTGTCCTACGGCATCAAAGGATATCTGAAATTAAAAGAAGAGGGGAAAATTTCCCCGGGCAAGCCACTTACTGTTATAGATTTCTCCTTGCCTTCCACTGCCAAAAGGATTTGGATTATTGATATGGAAGATGGTTTGATCCTACATCATGGGTTCGTCTCGCATGGGAGAAATTCTGGCGAACTGATGGCACAAAAATTTTCTAATGTAAATTCCTCCTATATGAGCAGTCTTGGATTTTACCTGACAGGGGAAACTTACCAAGGCAAACATGGATACTCCCTGAGGCTGGATGGTCTCGAAAAAGGATTTAATGACAATGCAAGGGAGCGTGCCATCGTCATTCATGGCGCGGATTATGCCCGCGAAAATTTCATCAAACAAACAGGAAGGTTGGGCAGAAGTTTGGGTTGTCCTGCATTACCTGATGAAATTGCAAATGAGGTTATTGACATGATCAAAGAGCAATCTCTTCTTTTTATTTATGGCAAAGACAAAGAGTATCTAGGCAAATCAGAATTTTTAAATGCCTGATTTTTTTGTCCTGGGTTCTTTAAGAGCTGTAAAGATTTCCCCATCTCTATCGTAGATATCATTTCTAAAAAATAGGTTTCCCCGAGAATCCGACCAATAAGTAAGGTAAATGATGGCTACAGGAATTTTCCTGTTAAGATTTACTGTCTGCTCTTTGGTCTGGTGCATGGCGGCGTTAATTTTTTCATCTGTCCAGGTAGGATCATGGGAAAGTAAAATCTTCGCAAAATCAAAAGGCCGTTGGATCCTGATACAACCATGACTCAATGCCCTATCCTCTCTTTCAAAAAGACTTCTCGAAGGTGTATCGTGGATATAAACACTATTAACATTTGGAAACATAAACTTGACAAGACCCAAAGAATTTCGCTCTCCGGGTTTTTGTCTGACTGTGTAGGGAAAAGTCCTGGCACTGACCTTGCCCCAATCTATGGAAGCCGGATCTACAGTTTTTCCCGATGAATTCAACAGTTCCATATTATTTTTGGAAAGGTAAGCAGGATCCTTTTTCATTTTAGGAAAAAGCTCATTTCGGGTGATGGATGTAGGAACTGTCCACGTAGGGCTGAAAACAATGTAAGACATCAGCGCACTGAACTGGGGAGTCGAATGGTAGCTCTTCCCTACAATCACCTTGGAAGTCATTACCGTATCCAATTTTTGAATAAAATCAAGCTGAAAATTTGCCGTGTTGACCAAGATCAATTCAATGTCCTTGACGGTATCAGGAAGCCACCTTAACCTCTCCAGATTGACTGAGGCAGTGGCAATTAAATCCAATGGTTTCTGGTTGAGTGCCTTGATTGTCCCCTGACCAATCACTCCGTCTGGCTCCAAACCAAATCTTTTTTGGATCTTTTTGATCCCATCCACCATCAGGCTGTCATAGGATTTTTCTTCAATAGGCTGATAAAGTTTCAGAAATCCCCAAAAATAAAGCCTGTCCCTTATTTCAGGCAATTGGTTATGGGAGTCTCCAGGTTTGATTGATTTGTCTATTTTGAGATTTTTCCAATCGGCAACCGGCTCACTCTCAAATCTTTTTTGCTCGTCAAACAATAGCCTCAACCCATCCTTCATTTTCTTATAAATAGAAAAGGCGGGGTAATATCCCTCAATAGTTGCTCTTAGGCTGCCGGACCGGATAGCAGCACTAAGCTTCCTGTCAATCATGAGTTCAGGTACATTCCGCTGAATACTCCATGTTGTTTTGAGGCTTTCCGGATCTACCTTTCCCAAAAAAAGATGTGAAGAAAGCATGATAAAGGCATCTGTCAGCAGTACATCTACAGCCGCCAATTCATTTGAAGTCAATAATTTACCATCCTTTTTTGCTACTTCATATTTTTCAAAAAAAGCATTGATGGCCTCAAGGTGATAATCACGAGGATTCAAGCCATCAAACTTAGCTTGGCCGATTTCATAGCGCATTTCATAGGCAATTTCCGGAAGTCTTTGTTCCTTAACCCATGCCGGTGCAAAATTCCTTTCCCCATAAAACCTATGGATCACAACAGTACTGAAAAGCTCATTTTCTACTACTGTGGGTTTTTCCTCAGGGCTGCTGGTCTCCAAATACCTCCGGATAAATGAATCTATACTATTCTCTTCTGGGGCTTGTTGCGCAAAAAGAGCCATTTGGAATATGCTCAAAAAGAATACTAAAATAATTCTTCTCATCTTATTGGGATTTGGGATTCGGGGAAAATTAACTCTTATTTTAATGAAAAATCCTGAAACTTTTGACCGAGTTCCCAAACCTCCTTCAGCATGGTCAGAAAATCCTTCATCCTATTCAAGGGAATCAGATTAGGGCCATCGCTTAGTGCTTTGGCAGGATAGGGATGAGTTTCTATGAAGAACCCGTCAACACCTGTAGCAGCGGCAGCTCTAGCCAAATAAGGAGCAAACTCCCTTTGTCCACCACTCTTACCTCCCATTCCTCCAGGCTGCTGCACACTGTGGGTAATGTCAAATACCACCGGTGCAAATTGCCTCATGATCGGAAGTGCCCGCATATCCACCACGAGATTATGGTAACCCAAAGAAAACCCCCGCTCTGTAAGACATACATTTTCATTCCCTGTTGACCGGACCTTGGAGACTGCATACTGCATGTCTTCAGGAGCCATATACTGACCTCTTTTGATTTTTACAGCTTTTCCTGTTAGACCAGCTGCAAGCAATAAATCAGTCTGCCTACAAAGAAAAGCAGGAATCTGTAGCACATCCACCACTTCAGAAACTTCTGCTGCCTGATAGCTTTCATGGATGTCAGTGACCAAAGGAACTTCAAGTGTTTTACCCACTCTTTGGAGTATTTCCAATGATTTATCCATCCCAATACTTCTGAATGAAGAGAAAGATGTCCGGTTAGCCTTATCGAATGAAGCTTTAAAAACATATGAAAATCCAAGTTTATCAGCATATTCTTTGATAGAACTCCCTATTTCGATGCAGATATCAAAACTTTCAACTGCACAAGGCCCTGCAAATAAAACAGGCCTACCTGTTCCCAAAACTACCCCATCGACAATTTTCATTGGTTGGGTAAACTTGTTCATATTATTGGTTGAGATATTTGTCTATGATGTCAGACAAAAGTCCTTTTGATTGTAAAATTGAATCTGCCACTTCTCTGAAAACTCCCTGCCCGCCATTAAGTGAGGAAATAAAATCTACATGCGCACTGATATATGGAAGGGCATCTGCGGGACAAGCTGAGAACCCGACTTTTTGGATAAGGGGCAAATCAATGAGGTCGTCTCCGATAAAGGCAACTTCGTTGATCTGTATTTCCAATACTTCAAGGATCTCCACTAATTTTTGGGCTTTGTCACGCACACCATGGTAGTGAAAATCAAAGTTAAGTTCCTCACACCTGTTTTCTACCACTTTGGAATTTCTACCGGTAATTGCCCCTACAAGAATCCCGTTTTTACGGAGCTGTGATACAATAAAGCCATCTTTGACATTAAAGCGCTTGTATTCCAAACCATTGTCATCGAAGATGATTCCGCCATCAGTCAACACTCCATCCACATCAGTGATGAGCAATTTGATTTTTTCTGCCTTAAATGAGATTTCCTCGGTTATTCCTGAAAGGTACTTTTGCATTTTATTTCTTTTTCTTCCACTGGATAGAATATAAGTCAAGTCTTCTTTGGTCGAGGTTTCTTACACTTCCTGCTTTCCTCTGCTTGGTCAAAAGGTCCAGATCAACGTCAGCAACGATAGTCGTTTCAGCATTTTCTGAAGCTTGGGCCACTGTAGCATCGTGTGGAAAGGAAAAATCAGAAGGGGAATATATTGCCGCCTGGGAATATTGGATATCCATATTTTCCACCCTGGGAAGGTTTCCTACTGAACCTGTAATGGCTACATAGCATTCATTTTCTACCGCTCTAGCTTTCGCACAGGTATTGACACGGAGGTATGCATTTTTGGTATCTGTCCAGAAAGGCACAAAGAGAATATCCATTTCCTGTTCGGCCAATATTCTTCCTAACTCAGGAAACTCCACATCATAACAGATCAAAATCCCGATCTTGCCTGCATCAGTATCAAAAACTTTGATACCGTTACCTCCTTGAAGACCCCAATATGCCTGCTCATCCGGTGTGATGTGTAGCTTGTACTGTTTGTCGGTAGTTCCATCTCTCCGGCAGAGATAGCTCACATTCCTAAGCTTCTTCCCATCATATTCCGGCATGCTTCCTGCAATGATATTCACATTGTAAGAAAGTGCGAGATCCCTCATCCTGCTGATGATTTCGTCTGTGTAATCTGCAACATTCCGGATTGCCTCAGAGGCATCCATGTCATTGAATTCTGCCAAAAGAGGCGCATTGAAAAATTCAGGAAAGAGACAAAAATCTGACTTATAGCCTGAAATGGTATCCACAAAAAACTCTACCTGCTGCATCAGGTCATCTACGTTGTTGAAGCGACGCATTTTCCATTGTACCAATCCCAAGCGGACAATTGATTTTTTGTTGCCTATAAGCTTTTCATCCTTTTCATAGTAGATATTGATCCATTCCAAAAGTGTGGCATAGGCTCTTGAATCGGTATCTTCGGGAAGGTATTTGGTGATCACTTTCCTTACGTGAAATTCATTGGCCAGCTGGAAAGAAAGTACAGGATCAAAAATTTCTTTGCTCTTCACCAAGTCAATGTATTTTCTTGGTGTCATCTGATCAGCATATTTGGAGTATCCGGGAATCCTTCCTCCGGCAATGATGGATCTCAGGTTCAGGTTTTCGCAAAGCTCTTTTCTGGCATCATAGAGCCTCCTTCCCAATCGCATTCCCCTGTATTCCTGATGGACAAAAACATCAGTTCCATATAGGGTATCTCCGTCGTTGTCATGTGTATCAAATTTGCCAAAACCTGTAATCTGATCATAGGTATGGTTGTCTCCGAATTTGGTATAATCGACCACCAAACTTAGGGCTGCGGCGACCACTTTTCCATTATCTTCTATACAAATCTGACCTTCGGGAAATGCCTTGATCTGGTTTTTTAATTCCTGTCTGGTCCAAGCCCCGCCCTGGTCTTTATATATGGTAACCATGATTTCACGAATGTCATCATAGTCTGACAATTTGATATTACGTAGCTTCAGTCGGTGCTCTAATTCTTCTTTTTGCTTACTCATGGCACAAAATTAACCAAAAATACCTCATAAATTTTAAATTCATTTGTATCAGATTTTCAAGTGAAAACTTACCAAATGGATCATTCACTTTCACACCAAAATCATTTTTAAGGGGACTAAGATATTTTTTGTGTGAATAACAAGAAACAATCCTTCAAAGACCGCTTTTACTCCATTTTCGATTTACCGATTAACAGTCTAATCCACAGGTCATACCTTTAAATTTTTTATTGAATTATTGATTCTTTTTATATTTATTTACGTACCAAAAATCAAAATCTCGCATTCAATATCACCCACCGGTATTTTATTTTCATAAAATGAGAAATCTAGTTTTATTTTTTCTTTTTTCAATAATGACGTTTGAAGCTTCCTCGCAAAGCTTTAATAGGTACAGATTTAATGCTCCATGGTCAGTGGCTGTAGCTGCCGGGCCAACCCAATATTTTGGGGAATTATATTCACTATGGAAGTACAATGAAGGGATCCAACCCGATTGGAATGTCAACTTTGCTGTGAGAAGAACATTGGGGACATACATCAGGGGCAGGGCAGAGTTTACCTATTATCAGATATCAGGACAAGATCCTCCTGCTGACCCGAGGAGTTTTCGCGAACCTAGAAACCTGCACTTTAGGGCAAGAAACTGGGAGGCAAGTGTGGTAGGCGAATTCCACCTAAAGCCGGTCAAAGTCTACAACATTACAAGAAGCTTTATTAACTTTTATGGTTTTGCAGGTGTAGGTGTGTCAAGCAATGATCCACAGGCGGAGTTGAACGGTACATGGGTAGCCCTTCGCCCACTTCAATTGGAAAATAATCCATATAGCAAACACATCATGGTTTTTCCAACGGGAATCGGGATGAAGTACAAATTGAATGTATACACTGACCTTACCTTTGAAATGAACTATAGGTGGACCCTCACAGATTACTTGGATGATGTTAGCGCTTACAACATCAAGGAATTTTACCAAGATCTGGTCACCGACTACGGTGTGAACGGAGATGGCCCGAGACCGGATAGGTTAAGACTTGCCGTCCGAAATCCAGCCTTCTACAAAGACAACGGCGAACCCGATGTACAAAAAATCCTTGATAACGGAGGAAGAATCCGCCGAGGTTCAGGTTTGGATGAGCGGTTCGACGGTTTTTTGTCAATAAATGTGGGACTAGAGATTTATCTATCGTCAGATATTTGGGATAACTGGATTTTCAGAAATAGGGTAAATGAAAAGAGCTTCAGGTTCTGGTAAAATCAAAGATTTGAGATTTGAGATTTGAGATTTGAGATTTTTAAAGAAATAAATGCAAATCTTAAAATTCATCCATCAGGAGTAAAGACTAATATCCAAAGTAAGTAAATGGATTTTGGATAGTTTCATCTAGACTTATACATCAAAGCAAATAAGGGAATGTCAGCCTATTCCCGTGATTTTTTCTATTTTTGCAAGCAATTCTTAAAAAGCAACGCAATTATTCAATAATGGCTGATTATAATTTTCAGGAAACAGAAAAAAAGTGGCAAACATACTGGGAGCAAAACCAGATTTTCAATGCCAAAGTAGATCACTCCAAACCCAAGTTTTATTCTTTAGACATGTTTCCTTATCCTTCCGGAGCTGGATTACATGTGGGTCATCCGCTTGGGTATATCGCCTCTGACATCATCACAAGGTATAAAAGATTACAGGGATACAATGTCCTGCACCCCATGGGCTATGACTCTTTTGGACTTCCTGCTGAGCAATATGCGATCCAGACAGGACAACATCCTGCCATTACCACTGAGGAAAATATACAGCGATATACCGAACAGCTCAAGAACATCGGATTCGCTTTTGATTGGGACAAGGAAGTCAGAACTTCTGACCCTAGCTACTATAGGTGGACTCAGTGGATTTTTATGCAGCTGTTCGACAGCTATTATGATAAGGATGAAAACAAAGCCAAGAGTATTGCCTCTTTGGTAGAAAAGTTTTCAGCCAAGGGTAATGCGAGTATCAATGCGGTTTCCGATGAAGATGCCCCGGAGTTTTCCGCGGAAGCATGGAACGGTTTCAGCGAAAAAGAACAACAGGAAATATTGTTAAAATACCGCTTGACTTTTTTGGCAGAAACTACCGTCAACTGGTGTGCGGCTTTGGGAACGGTGCTTTCCAATGATGAGGTGAAAGACGGCTTCTCTGAAAGAGGAGGCTATCCCGTAGAGCGAAAGAAAATGATGCAGTGGAGCATGAGAATCACCGCATATGCCGACAGGTTGCTCCAAGGATTGGAAACAGTGGAATGGTCTGAACCCATCAAAGAAATGCAACGCAATTGGATCGGCAAATCCATCGGTGCTGAGATGGTTTTTCAGGTCAAAGGCCAGGACAAACTGATCAAAGTATTTACAACGAGGGTAGATACGATCTATGGTGTGACCTATTTGGCCTTGGCTCCAGAGCATGATTATGTCAGCGAACTGATCACTGAAGACCAAAGAATAACCGCAGAAGCTTATATCGAGACTGCCAAAAACCGATCAGAAAGAGACCGGATGTCAGATGTCAAAACCATCTCCGGTGCTTTTACAGGATCATATGCCATCAATCCATTCAACGGGGAGGAAATCCAGATCTGGGTTGCCGACTATGTATTGGCGGGATATGGTACAGGGGCCGTGATGGCCGTACCGGCGCACGATGAGCGGGATTACAACTTTGCAAAACACTTTGGATTGGAAATCCGACAAGTGATTGAAGGAAGCATGGAAAACGGTTCTTTTCCGGGAAAAGGGGGAACAATCATCAATTCAGGTTTCATCTCCAACATGGAAATGAAAGATGCAATGAACAAGGCAATCGAATTTTTGGAAGAAAAGAAAATCGGAAAAGGTAAAATCCAATACAGGATGCGGGATGCAATTTTTACCCGTCAAAGATATTGGGGAGAGCCGCTTCCTGTCTATTTCAAAGACGGTCTGCCTTACCTGATGGAAGAAAAAGACCTGCCTTTGGTTTTGCCTGAGGTGGATAAATATTTGCCTACCGAAGATGGCGAACCACCGCTCGGAAGGGCGAAAGAATGGACTTATAAAACCACTGAAGGTGAATTTCCTTTGGAAATGAGCACCATGCCGGGATGGGCAGGTTCAAGCTGGTATTTCTTCCGTTACATGGATCCAAGAAATACTGAAAAGTTTGTCTCCAAAGAAAAGGAAAACTATTGGGGTTCGGTAGATCTATATATTGGAGGTGCCGAGCACGCTACAGGACACTTACTCTATTCGAGGTTTTGGACCAAATTCCTGTATGATATCGGAGCGGTAAGTATCGAGGAACCTTTCCAAAAGATGATCAATCAGGGAATGATTCAGGGGAGGTCTAATTTTGTTTATAGAGTCAAAGGCACAAATACTTTTGTCAGCCATGGCTTGAAGGAGCAATATGAAACTTCAGCCATGCATGTTGATGTAAATATTGTCAACAATGACCAATTGAACATCGAGAAATTCAAAGCTTGGAGACCGGATTTGGCGGATGCTGAATTTGTCTTGGAAGACGGGAAATACATCTGCGGTGCGGAGGTGGAAAAAATGTCCAAGTCCAAATACAACGTGGTCAATCCTGACGACATCATCGAAAGATATGGTGCCGACACGCTGAGATTGTATGAAATGTTCCTTGGGCCCTTGGAGCAATTCAAGCCTTGGAATACCAACGGCATAGATGGGGTGTCCAAATTCCTCAAAAAACTTTGGAGACTTTATCAAGATCCCAACGGGGAATTCAAAGTTTCTGAAGAGAAAGCAAACAAAGAAGAACTCAAAACCCTTCACAAAACCATCAAAAAGACGCAGGAGGATTTGGAAAATTATTCCTTCAATACTTCGGTAGCTTCCTTTATGATCTGTGTAAATGAGCTCTCTGCCTTGAAATGCAACAAAAGAGAAATCCTTGAACCTTTGGCTGTCATCGTTTCTCCTTATGCGCCACATATCGCAGAGGAACTTTGGTCCCTATTAGGTCATCAAGAGTCGATCATATTTGCTTCTTTCCCTGAATTCAAAGAGGAGTTTTTGGTAGAAAACAGCCACGAATATCCCGTTTCCATCAATGGTAAAATGCGGGCAAAGTTATTGCTCCCACTTTCATTGACAAAAGAAGAAATCGAAGAGGCTGCTCTAAAAGACGAAACAGTTCTGAAATGGACCGAAGGAATTGCTCCCAAAAAGGTTATCGTGGTTCCAGGTAAGATTGTGAATATTGTGATTTGAAAGGGTTGGAAAATTGGAAGATTTGAAAATTGAAAAATTAAAAGGTTGGAAGGTTATCAGGTTATTAGGTTTCCAATTGCCAATAACTCAATAACCATTAACTATTTCCCCATGAACCGCTTCTTCATCGCTTTTGCAGCCATCATCTCCTCAGGAATATTTACTTATTCTTATTGGAGAGAGTGGATAGGTTACAAATTGCTTGGAGAAGAATTGGTGCTGCAGCCTGTAGAAAAAACAGAGGTCCCCTACTTTCATGCTTCCGAGGAAATTTATCTGAAGGTCTTGTTGGTATTCGGATTGGTTTTTGGCCTGATATTCATCACATCGATCGTCATGACTTACAAACAAAAATGGGGTTGGGTGTTTGGATGTTTCGTTCTCAGCATGCTCAGCATATTGGCAGTCATGATCAACGGCGCCATCAAATAAAAATATTTTGACATCAATTCATTCATCATGGAAATAGTAAAAAATGCAGTAGTTGGACTGACCTACGAACTTAAAGTCAGCAAAGAAGAAGACGAAATCGAATCTGTGCCATTCAGTGTGGAGGTCAGGGACAATGAAGATCCATTTTACTTTATATTCGGATTCAGTGGATTGCCGGAGAAGTTTGAAGAACTTTTGGCAGGGAAATCCCAAGGTGAAAGTTTCAATTTTACCATACCTGCATTAGATGCGTATGGCGAACCAGATGATGAAATGATCATGGCTTTACCGAAAGCACAATTTTCTGCTGAGGCAGGATTTGAACCGGAAATGCTGGAAGAAGGCAATTTCCTTCCACTGGTAGATGAAAACGGCTATCCGATGCAAGCCAAAGTGCTGAAAGATTTGGGTGAAGAGATTTTGTTGGATTTCAACCATCCTTTAGTGGGTTTTGACCTGCACTTTGATGGGGAGGTTTTTGAAGTACGGGAAGCAACTCCAGAGGAACTTGACCACGGCCACGTTCACGGAGACCACGGACATCAGCATTGAGTTTAATGATTAAACCTTTTCCAAGGTCCTAAACTTTGGAAAAGGTTATTTCCTTCCACTCCTCCCACTTCAAAAACACTTTTTCACCTTTTTCAAAAATCCTCTTTTTATCTTCCACTTTCCACACAGTGCCATCAGGTAGTTTGACCATCAATTGGTTGTAATGTACCAAGTAGAGGTTTTCGATGATTTTGGCTGGAATGCCACTGGTTTTGAAAAGGTGGATATCTGAAGGCCGGATATAAGTTTTTTCTTTATTTGGAATTGGATTCAAATGGCTGAAAAGCTTTGCTGCGTACAGGTTTTTTGGTTTGGAAAAAATCTCCTCGGGATGTCCTTTTTGAATCAGTTTTCCCTTCTGCATGATCACTAAGTCATTGGTCATCTGCAAGGCGTCGTCTAGGTCATGGGTAACAAAAAGCACGGTAACACCAAGATTCAAGAACATGCTTTTTAGTTCACCGATCAACTCCCTACGCTGAATGGTATCCAAACTCGAAAATGGTTCATCCAACAACAATACCTGAGGTTCCACACTCAATGCCCTTCCGATCGCAACTTTTTGTTGCTGTCCACCGGAGAGATGTCTGGGGAATTTGTCCCTGAAGGCTTTCAACCCCAACAACTCCAACAGCATTTCCAATCTGCTTTCCTTGTATTTTCTGTCAAAAAGTAGCAAAGGCCTCAAGATATTCTCCTCGACAGTTGATTTGGGATAAAGGTGGTAATCCTGATAAACGAGTTGGATTTCGTCAATTCCGGGAACCAGCTGTTCCTTGGGATTTTGGATTCTGGTTCCGTCCAGATAAACCTCTCCTTCATTCCTGCTTTCCAATCCGGCGATAATCCTAAGCAAAGTACTTTTGCCTGAACCGCTTTCTCCAACCAAGGATATGATCTGTCCTTTTGGAATATCGAGGGAAAAGTTTTTGATGACAGGAATTCCTTCCTGAAAGCTTTTTTGAATGGAATCAATTTTGAGGTAGCTCATAAATCAGAAAAGCTTTCTTTGATTTTTTTTGGTAGGCTATTAAAAATCAGGTCGTAAGAATGGTCCACCAATTCCAAAACCAACTTATCTGAAACCGATCCATCAAATTTCACGGTATTCCAATGTTTTTTGTTCATATGGTACCCAGGCACAATTCCGGGGTATTGTTCTCTGAGTTCAACAGCCCTTTCAGGATCACATTTGAGGTTGACACTTTCAAAAAGTTCAATGTCAATAATAG
>NZ_CDSBKL010000007.1:0-28834 GCF_977115555.1 Aquiflexum sp. | reverse complement strand
GAAGCCAGTAGTCACCGGCAAAGTTCTTAATGTGGTGGGAAGGGTTATAAATCGGTGCTCCTGCAAATAAAATGAGGTTTTGATCCGCGCCGCCACCCCTTACATTGAGACCTGAAGATGCTTCACCAACCTGACTGACTCCGGGAAGGGTCGCTAGGGACCGGATGATATCTACTTCCCCAAGAAAAGGAGGGAGTTCCTTCAAAGTGTTCATACTGACACTTATTGCCCCCATATCTGTACTCCTGATGTTTTTTTCAGGATCACGTCCATATATTACCACATCATCCAAGGTAAAATCCTCTTGGATCATGGTCAGGCTTATCCTTCCATCACCGACTGCTACAAATGGATAGATGACAGTTTCATACCCCACATACCTGATTTCAAGTATATAATCCGCTCTATCAAGCACTAGGTTGAAAGTCCCATTTGGATTGGTTATTTCAGTTTTATTGAGCTCTTTTACGGTAACAGTAGCTCCTACCAAAGGCTCTCCTGATATTTGATCAATGAGACGTCCACTGATTTTGATATCCTTCAATTGGCCAATGTCCCTACCAACAATGTTTTTCTGTTGGGCGAAAAGCTCCCCTGAAACAACGAAGAGAAGCAGGAAAATATAGAGTAAAGTTTTTTTCATAGATCAATAATTACAGGCCAAAAGGATCAAGTACCCAAAATTCCATCGGTCCAGGAACTTGGACTTCCCCACTTCTTAGGATATATATCAAATTATCATGGATAAAGACTCCGGCATTTCTTGCAATAGGATTTCCCGGAAAGGCGTTTTTCTTAACCCAAGAACCTGACAGTGGGTTCAGCTCCCAGACTTCCTGGGACCTGTTAGCCATCCCTGTAATGACCCTGTTGCCTAAAGTTAACCCGAATGCAGAGCCTGAATTAATTTCACCTGGGTAAATCCCAAAAAATGACCATAGCTCAGTTTCGCCATCTATAGAATAGATTTCCTTTGAGACAGGATTTACAAAATACTGTTTATTTCCATGCTGAAAATTTAAAACTGTACGGTTGATGGCAAAAGGAGTATTTCCTATTTTTTGCCATTGCCCTGTCGAAATGGTATACCTGTAGGAATCAGTCCCAAATCCTGCAGACCCTCCCACAACAAATAGTTTATCTTCCAATTCAAAGGATAAGGCATCTATAGCAGTGAATGGCAAATCAGGAAGTTTTACAAAATTGTTGTTTTCAAATTTCCAAAAATCCCTAGAGGGAGACGACTGGGCATTTTGGCTGATAACCGATGCGCCGCCTCCAAAATAATTTTTCCCACTAAATGCCTTCCAAAGTGGTGCACCTGGGAAATCCACTTGTGCCCAGTTGTTAGTCTCAAGACTGTACTTCCAGATTTGGGGATTAATTGATTGTCCATTATTTGCTCCCAATCCAACAAAAAATTCGAGGCCATTTTGGAAATAAATATTATCAAATAACTTAAGACTTGATGGGAAATTAGGCAGCTGGGTAAATTTACCAGTCGTGTATTCAAATTTGTTGTCAAAAACAAGCTCTTGGTTTTGAACCACTAACTTAACTTCCTCCAAAGCTGTAGTACCGCTAGGAGGAACCAATGCTGTAATAGATGATTCGAAATCAATCCTTAAAACCTGTGCCTGGCGGTCCCCAAAAAAAACCTTTGTATCGGAAGTGAAATTTTTGCCCTTTATGGTGATGGTGGTTCCCACCGGTCCGTTTTGAGGAAAGAAACTGTCGACATCCGGGCTAAGTGTGGTAATTTCCAATACATTCCCAAACTGTATACCTTCCGGCAGGGAAATGAAGGACTTTACAAAATATCTTTTCTGAATATCAAGCTCGCTGGTTTCGCCAATAAATCTTCCTGGGGCAACCCTTTCGCCTAATGAAATGATAATTGGTTGGGAAAATGATTCATTCTCAGAAATGTAAAAACCATGGTCACTGGCCGCTACATTTTGATTTGTTAAAATCCTGCCCAAAATTCTGGCCCTTTCGCCGCTGAGATAGATTACTTCTTCGGTGATCAATGAAGTACGAATATCGCTTTCTTCTTGACAAGAAGAGAAAAAAGCAATCAAAACGACAAGCAATGAAAAGAGGGCGACTTTACTTTTATCCATGTAATTCAAACTTAATGCAGAATTCAAAAATACACCAATATTGAATTTAAAAAAAAAATCATAGAGATGCGGGTGATTATTAAACTAAAAAACAATCAAAAATTCTTTCAACAATTCAGAATAATCATCTGAAAATTTTCCGTCTTCTTCCTTTATGGATAAGTTTATTTCAATAACAGATTGATTAAAAAATGAAAAACCATAAATCATCCTAAGAATATTTTTTGAGGGAGAGTCTTTTACATTTGCCTTGAAAATAATATTTAAACCTGAGGAAGATAATTTTTTCTGCAATTCAGTCATCTGATCAGGAGGAAGTATTACCCAAAATTCTGATTCAGGATTGAGAAATCTTTGTACTCCAACTACCAACTCAGTAAATGGCAGGGCGTCATTATGCAATGCCATATTTCTTTTGGAATCCTTGGATTTGAGGTGGTTTGTAAAATATGGCGGATTACTGACTATCAAATCAAACTTTTCTGATCTATTACTACCATAATCTTGGAATGAAGTATTCAAAAACTCAATCCTTTGTCCCCATGGGCTGTTTTGGGCATTTTCAGTGGCCTGATTCCAGGCGTCCCTATCGATTTCCACTCCCGTGATTTTAGCCATTGGAAACCGCTGGGCCAACATCATTGAAACCACACCCGAACCTACCCCGATTTCTAATATATTTCTCGGATTTCCACTTCCGGCAATTGCACCTAACAGTACACCATCGGTCCCCACTTTCATAGCGGTCCGGTCATGGTGGATAGTAAATTGCTTGAAGCGAAAAAGAGCAGAAGACATTGGATGATAAGGATTTGAGAACTTTAACTATCGAAAAAAAGTTTAAGGCAAATTTATTATAAATGGATGTTGATTGAGGTCATTGTCCTACTTTTTCGTATTCCTCATCAGCAGGAAGGTTTGGACGCTCAGCTGCCGCTACTGCCAATTGGTCGCAGCGCTCATTTTCCGGATGGCCAGCATGTCCCTTCACCCACACAAATTTCGGCTTGTATCTGACATGTAGGGGGATATATATTCTCCATAAGTCAGGGTTCTTTTTATCCTGAAACCCCTTTTTTTGCCAACCCCAAAGCCATCCCTTTTCGATGGCATCTACGACGTATTTACTGTCAGAATAGATCGTGACGGGAATATCCCTGACTTTCAATTCCTGTAAAGCCCTGATTACTGCCAATAATTCCATCCTGTTGTTGGTGGTGTGACGAAAGCCCTCTGATAGCTCTTTTCGATGGTGATTGTATTTCATCACCACTCCATACCCTCCCGGACCCGGATTTCCTTTGGCAGCGCCGTCAGTGAATATTGTAATCATCTATATTTTATCTCAGGTATAAGAATCTTTGATCAACGAATTTGGCTAGGCAAAATATTCCAAAATCAACCTATCTCTCCGGTGAAAAGTGCGCTTTTGAAAATCTTGATAGCAATAGAAAGGAGAATAATCCCGAAGATCCTCCGCAAAACATCCAAACCGGTTTTACCCAATTTCCTTTCCAGCCAATTGGTACTTTTCAGAACTGCATAAACTATGGCCAGGTTAATGATCATACCAACCGCAATATTCGCTTGGGTATATTCTGCTTTCAGTGTCAAGATCGTAGTCAGCGTTCCTGCACCGGCAATGAGAGGAAAAGCGATCGGTACTATGGAAGCACTCGTAGTGGAAGCCTCAGGATCGGGTTTGAAAAGCTCAATCCCCAAAATCATTTCTGCACCTATCGCAAAAATGATCAATGCTCCTGCAATGGCAAAGTCATCCACACCGATCCCGAACAGTTTCAAGATGGATTCCCCGAAAAACAAAAACAAGATCATCATGATACCTGCTGCAATGGTAGCCTTTCCGGATTGGATGTGACCTACTTTTTTCCTAAGGTTGATCACAATTGGGATTGAGCCCAAAATATCAATTACGGAAAATAGGATTAATGTAACTGAGAATATTTCTTTGAGACTGAACATCAGGTCAATATTTCTTTAGGAAATCAACCAATTTCAAGAATTCTGCTTCGGTAATGGCCGGGAAATTTGCAATCCTAAAGCTCGTCGGCTTCAGGGGGCCATAGCCACTGCCCAATTGCATCCCTTCTTTTTCAGCAGCCTTTTTGATTTCGGAAATGAACTCTTCTTTTCCTGAAATTGCCAAAACAGTACTGCTTCTGGCTTCAGGATTTTGGATCAACATCATAAGTTTTGCTGTGTGGGCAATTGTATCCTCCAATTTCCTCATTCGACCTCGGGTTTGTTGGTCGATATGCTGGATTTCAGGCATTTCATGCAGCACCCTGTAAAGGAGGTAAATCCCAAAAACATTGGGTGTATAATGAGTCTGATAGATTTCAGCATTTTCCAATATAAAATTCAGGCTGTTGTACCTGCCTTTCTCACCTTTGTCTTTTGCCTTGGCAATGGCTTTAGGCGAAACGATCAAAATGCCCAAACCTGCCGGAAGTCCGAAGCACTTTTGGACCGAAGCGTACCAAATATCAGCTAATGAAAAATCCAATTCAATGCCTGCCATGGATGAGGTGGTATCGACAGCGATCATTTTTTCAGGATACTTATTGGCAATCGCTGCGATCGTCTCATTGCTTACCTGTGTAGCATTGGAGGTCTCGTTTTGGGTAATGGCAATCAAGTCAAATTCTTCCCCTATATGCAAAGCATCCACATCAACGGTATCGTCAGCATTCAATTTTTGGGCAAATGTTTTGGGTTCGATGTATTTGGCATATTCATACCATTTCTTCCCAAATGAACCTGAGAATATATGATAGCCCGCAGACTGCACGATGGATTGTGAGATGATTTCCCAGTTTTCAGTAGCGGATGAGGTAAAAAGAAGCTTGTAATCATGGGGCATGTGCAGCTTTTCTCTCATCAGGGTTTCTGTTTCTTGATATAGATTCATGAAAACTGCTGAACGGTGATTGGCGCTCAAAATTCCTTTTTCGTATGCTTCCTGCATGTATTGCGGAAGGCTGTCGTAGACTTTGGAAGGTCCCGGTGCAAATGTTACCATGATCAATTAATTTTTGAGAAAATAAAGAATCGCAAGTTCATACCCTTTCAGTCCAAGGCCTGAAATCATTCCCACGCATTCTTTGGTAATGATGCTTTTATGACGGAATTCTTCCCGTTTGTAGATATTTGATATATGGACTTCCAATACCGGGGTTTTTACTCCTGCTATCGCATCAGAAATCGCCACCGAGGTATGGGTATAGCCGCCGGCATTGAGCAAAATAGCATCGAAGCTAAAACCCACCTCATGGATCTTGTCGATGATTTCCCCTTCGATATTACTCTGAAAATAATACAGGTCTATCTCAGGAAATTTTGTTCGAAGGGTTTCAAAATATTCTTCGAAAGAAGTTCTCCCATAAATCTCCGGTTCTCTTTTTCCCAAGAGATTGAGATTGGGGCCGTTGATGATGATGATTTTCAATGCAAAAGAGGTTTAGCGGTTATCAGACTCCAAAGTTAAGGAAGGATTTGTTTTTAATGGGATAAACCTTTTGTTTTAAAATGGTTTGAACTGATTTCAAAATCAACGGAAATTTTTTTGTGTATAAAAAATGCTATTTTTGTGTATAAAATTTCAGGTTATTATGAGAACCAATATAGAAATAGACGAAAAACTGATGGATGAAATCCTTCAGAAAACTTCCATCAAAACCAAAAAAGAGGCTGTGGATACTGCATTGCGTGAATTTTTGAGAAAAATCAAATTGCAGGAATTGGCAGATCTTCGGGGAAAAATAAAATGGGAAGGAAGCCTTGAAGAAATGAGAGCTCAATAATCGGATGGAAATACTTGTAGACACATCCAAATGGATTACTTTTCTCAACAATCCCAAGGATATAGATTCTGACAAATTTTACAACTTAATTATGGAAGATAGAATTTGCATTTGCCCTCCAATTTTCCAAGAACTTCTCCAAGGATGCAGAAATATAAAAGAATCTTGGATTTTGGAAGACAAGTTATCAGGTTTGACCCGATTGGAAAACGATCCTTATGAGGCTGCGGTCGGGGCAGCAAAACTTTATATGAATTTAAGACAAAAAGGTGCAACGATCAGAAAAAGTAACGATTACCTTATCGCTTGGTATGCCATCAGAAATAATTTGAAAGTTTGGCATTTAGATAGAGATTTTGATATGATAGCTAAATATTCAAGCCTCCGTGTTTTCTGATTTGTGCTTTTGGATTTTAAGATTTAAAAACAGAATTCTTAGTGCCATTCAACCCATTTTCAGAACATAACTATCACCTGAATATCAAAATAATGTCCAACCATTGGGATGCTTCCCTCCGTCAGTTCCAACATTACCTCAAACTTGAGCGCTCATTGAGTCAAAACTCAATCCTAGCTTACCAACAGGACATGGAGAAGCTGAGCAGGTACATGGAAAAGAATTTTCCGGAAACCAAGCCGACTGAAGTGAAACTGCAGCACCTCCGCTATTTTGTAAACGGGCTTGCTGAACTTGAAATCTCTGAATATACACAGGCAAGGATCATTTCAGGCATCAAAGCATTTTTCAGATTCCTGATGTATGAAGACCGCATCAACGAAGACCCTGCGCAATTGCTGGAAGCTCCGAAACTCGGTCGAAAATTGCCTGACACGCTCAGCTACTTTGAAATCAACCAAATCCTGGAAAGCATCCCGCTGGGAGAATCTGAAGGACACCGAAACCGAGCGATGCTGGAAGTCTTGTACAGTTCCGGATTACGGGTGTCAGAATTGACAGATCTCAAAATCGGAAATGTGTATGCAGATATTGGCTTTCTCCGAGTAATCGGAAAAGGAAACAAAGAACGGCTTGTTCCAATCGGTAAGGATGCATTAAAATATCTCAAACTGTATGTGGAAGAAATAAGAAAAGAAATCAATCCTGTCAAAGGTCATGAGCAGTATGTTTTTCTAAATCGGCGCGGTAAAAAACTCAGCCGGGTCATGATTTTTCTCATCATCAAAAAACAAGTTGAAGCCATCGGCCTGCAAAAAAATGTAAGCCCACATACATTCAGACACAGTTTTGCCACCCACCTTATCGAGGGAGGCGCTGACCTGCGTGCAGTACAGGAAATGCTCGGCCATGAAAGCATCACCACTACAGAGATTTACACACATTTGGACAGGGATTATCTGAGACAGGTTCTCAATGATTTTCATCCGAGGAAATAAGCCAAAATTTCTTCCCTTTTACCGAGCAATTACCTTAATTTAGCGGATTGAAAAACCCAAGATCATTGTGTACAAATCGATACTGAAGCCATTACTTTTTACAAAAAACCCGGAATCAGCCCACCATTTTACTTTTTCCTGGATCAAACGAACATTTAATGTCCCGATTGTAAAAAATATCATAGAAGGATTTTATGATTACCAAAATCCGATTCTGGAAAAAGAAGTGTTTGGGCTTCATTTCAAAAATCCTGTTGGACTTGCCGCAGGCTTTGACAAGGATGCCAAACTGATTGATGAAATGGCAATGCTTGGTTTTGGGTTTATAGAAATCGGAACATTGACCCCAAAACCTCAGGAAGGAAATCCACTGCCACGATTATTCAGGTTACCTGAAGACGAAGCTCTGATCAACAGGATGGGATTTAACAACGGAGGTGTCCAGGAAGCAATCGAAAGACTTCGTGACGTCAAAACCGATGTGCTGATCGGCGGAAATATTGGCAAAAACAAATTGACCCCAAATGAAAAAGCAGTAGATGATTACCTTTATTGTCTGCATGCCTTACATCCTTATGTGGATTATTTTGTGGTCAATGTGAGTTCACCAAATACGCCCAATCTCCGGGAACTCCAAGAAAAAGAACCTTTAAAAAAACTGCTTCTCGCTGTCAAAGAAGCCAATTCAAGAAAATCGAGACCAAAACCTATCCTTCTGAAAATCGCGCCGGACCTGACAGTAGGCCAATTGGATGACATCATCGAAATCGTAATCGAAACAAAGATCGATGGAGTCATCGCGACCAATACCACCATTGACAGAAGTGGCCTAAAAACCGATTCCACAAAAATAGAAAGTATTGGAGCTGGAGGGGTAAGCGGAAAAGTCCTTGCAAAAAGAAGTACTGAAGTCATCAAGTACCTTTCAAGTCAATCCAACAAAGCATTCCCGATCATAGGCGTCGGCGGAATTTTCTCAGCTAAGGATGCCATTGACAAATTGGAAGCCGGCGCTTCACTGGTGCAGGTTTACACAGGGATGATCTATGAAGGGCCTGGTCTAATAAAAAGCATCAATAAAGGTTTGGTCAAGTATTTGCGGAGCAAATCAAAATAATCCTTACTAAAAATTATATGCATCTTCGTGAAGTGTTTACAATTCGTTTTGAGCATTTTGTAAAACTCCTAGTGTTGAAATCTGTATATTTCGCCAAGCTTTCCTTAATTTGAAATTGACAGTAAAAACCAAGTATGGCTTCGGAAACCCCAAAAACAAATACTTTCAGAAAAAAAGGTGACACCAAAGCAAAAGCCCAGGAAGCCCGGTCAGGGAAGTTTACTTTGGCTTTTGCAAAGGACAAAAGAATACCTCTGGCATTGGGAATTATCCTGATGTCTTTTTCTGTTTTCTTGTTTTTTGCTTTCCTGAGTTATATTTTTTCCGGAAAAGCCGATCAAAGTCTGGTGGTTTCAGAAATGGATCAGGGGATCAGGACAACCGCCACCGAAGCAAGGAACTGGCTTGGCTTGTTTGGTGCTAAGATGTCTGACATCTTTATCAGAAGGTGGTTTGGATTGGCTGCATTTCTTCTTCCTCCTTATTTGTTTTTCTTGGGATTCAAGTTGGCATTCAAAAAATCCTTGGTTTCCTTATCTAGATACAGTGGCTTTGCGCTTTTTTTCGTTTTCTGGATAGGGCTTGTGACAGGATACTTTGTACAAATGGCAGATGGATTCAGCACCTTGGGCTACCTAAGCGGAGGTTTTGGGTTTGAATTGGGAGTATTGGCAGATGAATTTCTGGGTTGGGGAACTATACTTTTGATCTTGGGTTCAATTTTGATTTTTATCATTTTTTATTTCAACATCAGCCAACTTGATTGGATGTCTAGTCCGATTTTTTCAAAAACAAAAGCTAAAAACACCGAAACGGATCTTGATCTTGGGTTAGAAGGAGAGTTGGAAGAAGTCCGGGACGAAGAGGGTTTTGAGGATGAAATGGAGGAGATCGACCTGGAAGAAGAGGCAAGTTCTTGGACCATCAAATCCGATGAGAAAGAAAAATCCTTACCGGTAAAAGGTCCGGTTTTCAATATCCAAGGGGAAGATCTATTGGATGAAGAGCCTTTAATCGAAAAAACTGAAGAAAAGAAATTTGCGATCAATAAACCCAAAGAGGAAAAAACAGCCCTTGAGGTTGAAAACCTTGATCCATACGACCCGACTTTGGACCTTCCGCATTACAAGTACCCTACTTTGGATTTGCTCAATGAATATGATGTGCAGAAAGTGACGGTTTCCCGTCAGGAACTTGAAGAAAACAAAAACAAGATTGTCGAGACACTGGTCAACTTCAAAATCGGAATCCAGGAAATCAAGGCTACCATCGGCCCTACCGTTACTTTGTATGAAATCATTCCTGATCCCGGAGTGAAGATCTCCAAAATCAAAAACCTTGAAGATGACATTGCCCTGAGTTTGGCAGCGTTGGGAATAAGGATCATCGCTCCGATGCCCGGAAAAGGGACTATTGGGATTGAGGTACCAAACAAAAACAGGGAATTGGTTCCAGCCAAAGCGGTATTGGGTACGGAGAAATTTATGCACAGCGACAAGGACTTGCCTGTTGCTTTGGGTAAAACCATTTCCAATGAAGTCTTTGTCATGGACCTTGCAAAGATGCCGCACTTACTGATGGCAGGTGCCACAGGACAGGGTAAGTCTGTTGGATTGAATATGATTTTGGCTTCTTTGGTTTACAAAAAGCATCCTTCCCAATTGAAGTTTGTGCTAGTAGATCCCAAAAAAGTAGAATTGACGCTTTTCAATAAAATTGAAAGGCACTTTTTAGCCAAACTCCCAGGAACTGAAGAAGCGATCATCACTGATACCAAAAAAGTCATATACACGCTGAATTCCCTTTGCATCGAAATGGACAACAGATACGATCTCCTAAAAGATGCCGGATGCAGAAATCTGAAAGAATACAATGCAAAGTTTGTTGCAAGAAAATTGAGTCCGGAAAAAGGACATAAGTTCATGCCATATATTGTCCTGGTGATAGATGAATTGGCTGACTTGATGATGACAGCCGGTAAGGAAATAGAAGCTCCTATAGCCAGACTTGCGCAACTTGCAAGAGCGATTGGAATCCACTTGGTTGTTGCTACGCAGCGACCTTCTGTAAATGTCATTACCGGCATCATCAAGGCCAATTTCCCGGCAAGACTTTCTTTCAGGGTAACATCTAAGATCGATAGCCGTACCATTCTCGATGCCGGCGGCGCCGAGCAATTGATAGGTATGGGCGACATGTTGCTTTCCCAGGGGTCGGATGTAACGAGGATCCAATGTGCATTTTTGGATACCCCGGAGGTAGATTCAATCTGTGATTGGATAGGAGAACAAAAGGGATATCCGGATGCTTACTTGTTGCCGGAGTTTGCCGGTGAAGAAGGCGAGGGAAGCCTTTTGGATGTAGACCTTTCTGATAGAGATCCCTTGTTTGATGAGGCAGCCAGGTTGATTGTTTTGCATCAGCAAGGCAGTACCTCTTTGATCCAACGAAAACTCAAACTTGGATACAATCGCGCCGGAAGGATTGTGGATCAATTGGAAGCTGCGGGAATTGTAGGACCTTTTGAAGGCAGCAAGGCGAGAGAAGTATTGGTTCAGGATGAAGTGAGTTTGGAACGGTTATTGAACAATTTGTAAAATTCCGGATTAAATATCCGTGGAAAATATCCCTGATAACAAAATGAAAAAAATCTCAATTACATTATTCCTCGCTGTTTTTTTTATCTCCGCAGTCTTTTCACAATCAAAAGATCCAAAAGCAAAAGCTGTGTTGGATGGCATGAGTCAAAAATACGCTTCCATCAAAGGGCTAAAGGCGAGTTTTGAATTTTCTTATTCGGATGTTTCCGATAGCCGTACCCAAAACCAGAGTGGCGAAATCGCCATCAAAGGAGATAAATACCACCTAAAGTTACCAGAACAGGAAATTTTCAACAATGGAAAAACCGTTTGGACCTACATCGTGAGCGACAATTATAAAGAGGTAACCATCAACAATGCATCAGACATGGAAAATGAATTGACACCTTCTTCGGTGTACAACATTTACCAAAAAGGATACAACTACAGGTTGATCGGTGAAAAGACAGAGAACGGTGTCATTATCCAAGAAATAGAATTGAAGGCCGAAAAGCCGAATGCACCATTTAAGATGATCAAATTGTTTGTAGATAAAAACAAAAAAGACCTGTTGAGTTGGGAGATCTACGATGACCAAGGGGGGATTTTCAAATACAAATTCAAATCTATCAATACCAATGCAGAACTGACTGATGACTATTTTACTTTCAATCCTCAGAAATATGGCAAGGTAGAAATAATCGACCTCCGGTGATTTTGATTTTTATCCCTATTTTTGGGAAAAATTTCGCCAATGACCCGACAGGAACTCTTTGAACAAATCCAAATCAAAAAATCATTTTTATGTGTGGGTCTAGATACCGACCTCGAAAAGATCCCAAGCCATCTCAAAAAAGAAGCCGATCCTATTTTTGAATTCAACAAGCAGATCATTGATCATACCGCTGATTTTGCTGTTTCCTACAAGCCCAATATCGCTTTCTATGAGGCCTTGGGGCCAAAAGGTTGGGAAAGTCTCCAAAAGACTTTGGATTACATCCCCAAAAACACCTTTACTATCGCAGATGCCAAGCGGGGCGATATCGGGAATACTTCCGGTCTTTATGCCAAGGCATTTTTTGAAACCATGGATTTTGACTCCATCACCGTGGCCCCGTATATGGGCATTGACAGTGTCAGTCCTTTTCTTTCTTACGAAAACAAATGGGTCATTTTATTGGCACTGACATCCAATGAAGGGAGTCTGGATTTCCAGTTTTCAGAGTTGAAAAACGGAAAACCGGTTTACCAAGAAGTTTTGGAAAAAAGCAGTAAATGGGGCAATCCTGATAACATGATGTATGTAGTCGGAGCGACACGAGGAGAAAAAATCGCTGAGGTAAGAAAAATTGTCCCTGAACATTTCTTTTTGGTACCAGGTGTTGGAGCGCAAGGTGGCAGCCTAAAAGAAGTCGCCAAGTATGGCATGACACCTCATTGTGGACTTTTGGTCAATTCTTCAAGAGGAATTATCTACGCAGGAGAGGGATACGATTTTGGGCATGCTGCCGGTAAAGAGGCAAAGAAACTACAGCAGGAAATGGCAGCTTTGCTAGACCAATATTGTTTCTGAGACGAAGAAATCAACACAAAAAAGCCATGGAAACTCAAAATATTTTCCATGGCTTTTTTCTTTTCGGGATGATCAGTCTATTTCTCTGACATTACTTTTTTGATGTATGCCACACTTTGAGGGATTTGTTGAACCGATCTCGAAGACTCATCCTCGATGATCAGGTATTTCGTTCCTGACTTTTGGGCTTGTTTGATAAGACCTTTTATGTCAATGTCACCGGTACCGAGGACCACATTGCTTTCAACATCTCCTTTTCCATCAGAACTTCCGGGAGTTCCTTTTGCCCTGTCTTTCAGGTGGAGCAAAGGGAATTTGTTTGGATATTTTTTCATGATGGCCAATGGATCTCCTCCACCCATCTGTACCCAAAACACATCCATATTGAAGGCGTAATTTTTGGCATTCTTCAGCATTTCATCAAATAAAACCCCTTTTCCATGGGGAGTAAATTCATAGCCGTGAGGATGGTAACACAAAGTGATTCCGGCATCCTTTAAGATTTTTCCAGCTTTATTGAATAAAGCTATAGCTTCCTCTGTTTCTTTGATACTAAACTGACCTGAAGTATGGGGAATCCAAAAACAAGTGGCAAACTTTGCCCCATAAGCTTTTGCATTGTCAATGATTGCCTGAGGATTATCCTGCAATTGCTTATAATCCGCTCCTACAGCAACAACAGAAATACCAAGTCCTGAGATAAAAGTCTTGTACTCATCCTGACTCATACCATACGTACCGCCACCTTCAATGAAATTGATCCCCATCTTTGGGATAAGTGCGTGGGTTCCTTTGACATCAGTTTTCATTTCATTTCTTAGACTGTACATCTGAAGGGCAATTTCCTGTGCTTGGACTTGTTCTGTTGCCAGAATTACAATTACCAAACTGAATAATTTAATAAGGAGGTTTTTCATAGGTTTTATTGGGAATGTTTGATTTGAATATACTAAATGGCAAAATAATTATCATTCAAGATTGTGACTAATGGAAATATTACCATCCAAAGAAAAACAAATGGAGATTCTTCAGATACTTTATTAAATTACTGATCACAAATCCAATAACCATGACAGATTTTTCTAGAAGACAATTCATCAAGCAATCCGCACTAGCAGGTGCTGCTTTGGCCATTCAGCCGACATTATCATTCTCTATGACTCCTGACACCATTCTTGGACATGGTGATTTCAGGTACAAAGTCAATCCTTCTTGGGGCAATCTAGATCCGGCCAAATATCCCGTGGTCAATTGCCATGAAATGGTCATGGACAAAAAAGGCAGGCTTTTGATGGTAACCGATGAGGCCAAAAACAACATCATCATCTATGACCAATCCGGAAAATACCTCGATTCATGGACTTTGGGATTGGGTTCGGCACATGGACTGAGTCTTGTCAATGAAGGTGGAGAAGAGTTTTTGTGGATTGTGGACAATGGTGGAAGGGTAATCAAAACAGACTTAAAAGGAAAAATAATCACGGAAATTCCAAGTCCGAAAAACCAGGGTATTTATAAAGAAGGGATGCGCTACACACCCACAGAAACGGTGGTTGCTCCTAACGGAGACCTATATATTACCGATGGATATGGTTCGCAATATGTATTGCAATATGACAGCAAAGGAAATTTTATCAGAATGTTCGGCGGAGATGGCCATGGTGATGCCCAATTCAAAACTGTTCACGGAATAGCAGTAGACCAAAGGAAAGGAGGAACCCCTACCCTCCTATGCACTTCCCGTGGACACAATTCATTCAAGAGATTTACGATGGAAGGTGAATATATAGAAACCCTTTTCCTTCCAGGGGCATTTGTCTGCCGTCCGGTGATCCATGGCAAAAATCTCTATGCAGGGGTTTGTTGGTCCCGATCCAAATACCTTGAGCAAATGGATAACTCGGGGTTTGTGACCATTTTGGATGAAAACAACAAAGTAGTCTCCAACCCTGGAGGAACAGAACCAAAATACATCGACGGAGAACTTCAATTGATGATCCAAAAAGAGCCGATTTTCAAGCATTGCCACGATGTATGCATAGATCAGGATGAAAATATCTATGTCTGCCAATGGAATGCTTCCAAAAGCTATCCGATAAAACTTACACGAGTTTAACAATTAAGCCTTTTAATTTCCGGAATTCAATAGTGGAGCTATCTGTTCGTTGGAAATGACTCCGGAAGGCAATTCGGTGATTTTCAGATTCCTGAAATGAATAGGAGCACCTTCTGATTCCAGACAGATATATCCTTTCTTTTGACTTGCTTGGCTGATGCCATTGACAAATTTTCCATTTACGGAAAGTTTGATGACTCCATCTACGCAAATGACAACGTAAGTATTCCACTCCCCTTTTCCCAAGCATCGGTTCTCTATGGATTTGCTTCGGGTTCCTCTAGGGTTGTCAGGGACAGTAGTAACTCCCCCTACACCAAACAATTCTCCATGAACATAAGCAATTGGAGGCAGGACGCCGTCCTTTTTATTTTGGTTTACCCAATCCAATTCCAGCATCTGCACCTCGACACCATCGGGAAGTCTTTGCTCTCCGGGGACAGCACTGCTCCAAACAAAAGTCCCTGAGTTTCCCCCGAGTTCCATGTGTTTCCATTCTATATGCATGATGAAGTTTTCATATTGCTTTTCTGAGCGGATCACTCCAATCGGCAATCCCTTACAAACCAATTCCTGCCCTTCAAAATACCATGTGTCTTTTTCAGTGTTGACATTATACCACTTCAAAGCAGTTTCATGCGGAGACTGATCTGAAACAAGAGCTTCTACTCCTCTAGATTTTCCAAACTCAAACAAATATTCCTGCCCAAACACATTGAGATTTGAATTGAAGAAAAGTAGAAAGACTAAGGATAATGATTTCGAGATTTTCATTTAGAGGAAATTTTAAAGGAAAAGGGTTTTAAAATGGGAATCTAAAGGATACGGAAAGTTTGGTCAATAAAATCTGGTCTTTCCGGGAATTGCCACTGAAGGTACAGGCCATTTCAAATCCCAATCATATTCCTCGAATTTAGGCCCTAAAGTTTGGTTGGAATTGAGTGCTTCTTGCCATCCAATGGTCTGCCCAGTGTACCCTACCATTCTTCCTAAAACTGCCAACATCGTACTGTTTGCCATCAGATCACCTTCGTTAATGGGCTTGCCTGACCTGATCGCAGCAAACAATTCCTCATGCTGGGTTTCATATGGATTGTTTTTTTCACCCTCATAATTCCAGGCATTTGATCCGTCTATCCGGTGGATCTGCCTTCCGATATCCACAAGTGCATTTCCACTTCTGCCCATGATTTCTGCCTTGTTTACATTAGAACAACCTTGTTGTTGCCTACTGAAATGGATACCTTTAGCACCGTTGTCATATTCATATTCTATAGAAAAATGGTCGTAGATATTTCCATATTTTTCTTCTGTCCGGGATTGCCTCCCTCCTGAACCTGTCGCTTTCAAGGGTAACTTGTCCCCAAAGGCCCAGGACATCATGTCAAGGCTATGGACCATCATTTCTACAATATAATCACCGGAAAGCCAATCATAATAGTACCAGTTTCTCAATTGGTACTCCATTTCCTTCCACTCGGGCATCCTGTCTTTGTACCATAATCCGCCCCCATTTCTTACCGTGAGTACTGAGGCTACTTCGCCGATGTCTCCTTGGTTGATTCTTTCAAAAAGTGCCCTTTTGGGAAAATCATACCTAAATGTAAATCCCGATACCACAGAAAGGTTTTTGGACTTGGCTTCCCTAGCCGTCTCCAAAACACTTCTGACTCCGGGGGCATCCACCGCCACAGGCTTTTCACAAAACACATGCTTCCCCGCAGCAACAGCTGCCTTAAAATGGCCAGGCCTAAATGCAGGAGGAGTGGTAAGAATGACAACATCAACATCAGATTCGATTACTTTTTGATAAGCATCAAAGCCCACAAAACGGTTTGCTTTATCTACTTGAACCTGATTTGGGTTTGCTTCTGAAAGTGCCTGATAAGATTCATCCAAATAATCAGAAAATATATCACCCATGCAGGTCAGAACCGCTTCGGAATCAGCTTTCAATGCCTGGAGCGCCGCACCTGTACCCCTACCTCCACATCCAATTAAGCCCACTTTGAGGGTATTGTTTTTCATGGCAAAAGCCGGATTGATTTTAAATAAAAATGGGAGAGCGGCACCTCCGATCAAGGCAGTGCCTGTCGATTTGAGAAAGTCTCTCCTGTCATTTTTTTCCGGTGAATAAATTTTGTCTGACATATAGCGGCTGGATTATTTTGGGTTTGAAAATGAAAATGGGATTCAATTCGCATAATCTATTTATTATCAGGAAAGTACAATATCTCCACACGATTTCAAAAAAAATCTGGATTTGACCTAAATTCCAAGCCTTTATTCCTTCCATAAATGATAGAAAATCAGACAATGGTGTTTTAGGAAGATTGAATGATTATCATCCATTGAAACAACGGTGAAAGTTTGCAATTACATGAAACAACCTGTCCCGTAAAAAAACTTTATCCCCGAAAAATTAATCAATATATTGTAAATGATGAAGATCAAAATTCTGATGCATCAGTACAAAAATTCACCTTTCCTGCCCCACAGAAATATGAAATCACCAAGAGATTCAAGAAGAGACTTTCTCAAAAAAACCATAACAGGCACTGCTGTATTTTCTGTTGGCGGGATATTGCCGGCCTTCAGTCCAAAAAGCTACGGGAATATCCTTGGTGCCAATGAAAGAATCAAAGTTTCGGTGATGGGGGTAAACAGCCGTGGAAATGCTTTGGCGCAGAATTTTGCAAGCCAACCAAACGCCGAGGTTATCCATATCTGTGATGTGGACCAATTAGCCGCAGAAAAATGCATCAGCGCAGTATCAAAAATCCAAAACCTATTTCCTAAAGCCACTCCGGATTTCAGGAAAAGTCTTGAAGACAAAGATGTGGATGTTCTGGTAATCGCAGCTCCGGACCATTGGCATGCGCCGGCAGCGATTCTCGCCTGTAAAGCAGGTAAGGATGTTTATTTGGAAAAACCTTCCAGCCACAATCCCCACGAAGGAGAGATATTACTCCAAGCCGCATCCAAATACAAAAGATTGATCCAAATGGGTAACCAACGAAGGTCCTGGCCCAATGTGGCCGCAGCCATCAAAGAAGTCCATGAGGGCGCCATAGGAAGACCCTACTTTGCCAAAACCTGGTATACCAATAATCGGGGATCTATCGGAATCGGAAAAAAAGTAGCAGTCCCCACCAACCTGGATTATGATTTATGGCAAGGTCCGGCACCAAGGGAAGATTACCGAGACAACATCATCCATTACAATTGGCATTGGTTCTGGAATTGGGGCACTGGTGAAGCATTGAATAACGGAACCCATATGGTCGATTTGGCGCGATGGGGATTGGGTGTGGAATTTCCGACAAAAGTCACTTCTGCCGGAGGAAGGTACCGCTACCAAGACGATTGGGAAACCCCGGATACGCAAATGATCAATTTGGAATTTGAAAACAAAAGTATGATCAGTTGGGAAGGAAGGAGCTGTAATGGCATCAACAATGATGGTTCGAGTGTAGGCGTAATTTTTTACGGAGAAGAGGGTTCTGTAAATATCGGCGGAGGAAATGCTTATTCTATTTTTGACTTAAAAAACAAACTTGTCAAAGAAGTGAAGTACGACCGGCCGGTTGATGCGAGAAATCTTTCCGATCCTACCCAAGAACTTGACGCTATCCATATCCAAAACTTTTTTGATGGGATCAAAAAAGGAACTCCGCTTGCAGCTGAAATAATCGGGGGACAAACAAGCACGCTTTTGGTCCAACTTGGAAATATTGCTCAAAGGACAGGCGAGACTTTGAATGTGAATCCAAAAAACGGCCACATCATCGGCAGCAAGGAAGCCATGAAATATTGGAGCAGGGAATATCAACCGGGGTGGGAACCGACATTATAATTTCATTCTGAACCCTTCCTCCATCCAACCTGACCATGAAGCTTACGACCCTTGACCTGATTGTAATTGGAGTATTCTTTCTATTGATGCTGGTCATCGGAGTATATTCCTACTTTCGAAATAAAACCGCTAGCGATTATTTCGTAGCAGGAGGAAACTTACCTTGGTGGCTGTCTGGGATTTCCCATCATGTTTCGGGATACAGCGGGGCAGTTTTTGTTGCTTATGCGGCCATTGCCTACACCCATGGTTTTACAATATATGTTTGGTGGGCATTTACAATCGGCTTGACTATATTGGCAAGTGCCAAAATCTTCCCAGTCCTTTGGGTCAGGCTTCGTAAAAAATTCCATATCCAATCTCCTTTGGAATTTCTTGCCCGACGCTACAATATCCTCACCCAACAGATTATGGCTTGGAGCGGGGTGTTGTTGAAGCTTTTCGATATTGGAGCCAAATGGGCTTCCATTGCCATTTTATTGAATGTTTTCACAGGAATCAGTCTGCCGATTGGGATTTTGATATCAGGCGGAATTTCCCTTTTGTATATCACCTTTGGAGGATTGTGGGCGGTGGTAATGACAGATTTTGCACAGTTTATAGTTCAGCTATTGGGAGGACTTGCCATGTTTTTTGCTGTGCTATACAAGTTGGATGGACTGGAAAGTATTTTTACTCTTTGGGACAAATTACCTTCAGGCAACAGTCAGCCATTTAATGACCCCTATGGAGTAGGGTTTGCGCTTGCCTTTTTGTTTATAAATTTTCTTTCCTACAATGGCGGACAGTGGAATCTTGCCACCAGGTATATTTCCTCCCCATCTGAATCACAGGCTACAAAAGCAGCAAGGTTATCCGGATGGTTATATTTGATATGGCCTTTGATACTATTTTTTCCAATGTGGGCTGCGCCAATTTTGCTACCGGATTTGGCAGATCCAAGTCAGTCATATGGGCAGCTTACACTCTTGCTTTTGCCGTCAGGATTGGTCGGACTGGTGATCGCATCCCTATTTGCCAATACCATGTCCATGACTTCTTCAGACATCAATACCATCTCCGCGGTGATCACGAGAGATATCCTACCAAATATTTCTAAGAAATTTAGTTTGGATAAAATTTCCCTGCTAACTGCAAGGATTACGACTTTCATATTTACCCTGATGACCATCATTGTCGCCCTTCAATATGAATATTTCGGAGGAATTCTCGGCTTGATCATTTCTTGGTTTGGAGCTTTGGTAGGACCAATTGCTGTACCAATGCTTTTTGGAATTATTCCGGCTTTCAAATCTTGCGGGCCAATTTCCGCTATCAGTTCCATATTTGCAGGACTTCTGACTTTTATCATCACCAAAAACATTGAAATCAGCAGTTTGGCATGGCAGGTGAGCCTTCCTCTAATTGTGTCGACTTTGGTTTATATTACAATTGGGTTAATCCAAATAGGCAATGTTCCGGAAAAAGTAAAAACAATGCTCCAGGAAATCAGCAAAGAATAAAACCCATCAACAATTATGGAACTTAATGTATTTGATTCAAGAAAAGAAATGGGCGAAGCTGCTGCCAAAGCGGTAGCGTCAAAGATTCTGAAATTGTTGGAAGAAAAAGAAAACGTGAGAATTGTTTTCGCTGCTGCTCCTTCGCAAAATGAATTTTTTGAAGCATTGAGTACTTCTTTCAAAATTCCTTGGGAAAGAGTCTCAGCATTTCACATGGATGAATATATTGGTCTTAAAAAAGATTCGCCTGCGCTTTTTTCCAATTTCCTGAAAAAAAAACTGTTTGATAAGTTGCCATTCGGAGAAATCAATCTCATTGATAGCAACCAAAACCCGGAAGAAGAATGTCGACGCTACGCTTCTTTGCTGCATCAATCACCTATTGACCTGATCTGCATGGGAATCGGTGAAAACGGGCATATTGCTTTCAATGACCCTCCTGTCGCTGATTTCAATGATGCCAAATCAGTAAAAGTGGTTGCCCTAGATCCAGTCTGTCGGCAGCAGCAGGTGAATGATGGTTGCTTTCCGACTTTAGAAGAAGTCCCAAGCCACGCTTTGACGCTGACAATTTCATCACTGCTTGATACAGCATATATCTGCTGCGTGGTTCCGGGCGTCAACAAACGACAGGCTCTGACCGCAACACTTTCCGGGCCTGTAGAACCCCAATGTCCTGCTTCGATTTTGAGAATCCATGGGAATTGTCATTTATTCACAGATACCCAAGCATATCCTGAAAAATTGGAGATTTCCGATAAAAATGGCTTTGTCGGAATAGACTGCTTAACGGGAAACCTAGCTGTTTTCAATTCGGACAGAAAATTTTTTCAAACAAAGATCAAACCATTCCCAAAACATTTAAATGAGAACATCTATGTTGGACCGGGCTTGGTGGATCTTCAGGTAAACGGCGTCAATGGGATTGATTTTAATGATCCCAAAATCTCTGTTGCGGATATTGAAAAAGCCACTGATTTTTTGTTAAGCAAAGGCGTGACAACCTATTTCCCTACCCTGATTACCAACGAAAATCAAACCGTCATTTCCATCTTAAAAACCTTCAAAAAAGCCTGTGAAAATAATCCATTGGTCGCTTCGTGTATTGGAGGCATCCATTTGGAAGGACCGTTTATCTCCTCCCAAGAAGGTGCAAAAGGAGCCCACAACCCCAAATACATCCAAAAACCAAATTGGGATTTGGTTCTTGGATTTCAAGAAGCATCGGGAGGAAGGATCAAACTTATCACCATGGCTCCTGAATTAGAAAATGCTACCACATTCATAAAAAGCTGTAGGGAAAATGGGATAAAAATTGCGTTTGGACACAGCAATGCCTCCATGGATGATTTGGAAAAAGGAATAGAAGCAGGAGCAAGTCTATCCACCCACTTGGGAAATGCCGTTCCGCTGATGCTTCCCCGTCATCCCAATATCCTTTGGGACCAACTTTCTTTAGGCCAACTTCATGCGAGTTTGATCGCTGATGGATTTCATATCCCAGATTCCTTTTTGAAAGTAGTGCTGAAAGTAAAAGGAGAAAAAGCCTTTTTGGTGAGCGATTCCACAAAGTTTTGCGGGATGCCGGCAGGTGAATACAATACCCATATTGGAGAAGATGTAATCTTGGCGCCAAATGGTAAACTATCTTTGAAACACGGAAACGGATTATTGGCGGGAGCAAGTAAAACCATACTTGAGGGCTTGCAATACCTGATTGAAAAAAAACTGGCCAACTTGGATGAAGCTTGGAAAATGGCCTCTGTCATTCCATCCAAATTCATGGACCTCGAAAATCGAAAAACAAATGGAAACAATGACCTTGTGTTCTTTTCCCTTGATAATGGAGAAAAGGTAAACATCCTCAAAGTCATAAAAAACGGAAAGGATTTTGAAATTTGATACACACAGATTTTTTGCGACAAGAACTATTTTTACTTGCGATTGGAAATTAGTGCAAATAGAAAGCGTCTTTGAGTTCATTTGAGAAGGCTATCCTACTTAATTCCAAAACCGGAAAGAAACCCGGTCAAGGTAACCCAATCAGATTTACCTTGACCTCATTTACTTTTTATCCATCAGTTCCTTGATGGAAACAGATTTTCCTCCCTGTTTTTTGCTGATATCTGCTGCTTCCATAAAAGCTAAAATTTCCAAAGTTTCCTCAGGTTGGACAGGCACAATTCCGGTCTCAAAATATTTTACAATTTCCAAAAGCAAAGGCTCATATCCTGCATAAGGTCCTAAAACCACATTTTCGGTCTTGGTAAAAACCGTTCCACCGTAATCATGTATCCCTGTCCTTGTGCCGCGGAATGTCCCGATCCTCCCATCTTCCCAAATCCCTGTAACCACGTCTGTATCCTTTGTGGAAACTCTAGACACTGACTCGCAACCTGTTCCCATTACAGTAAATAGAGTCTCCACTCCATGAATCCCATACCAAAATAAATCCGGGTGAGAAGGTTCCAATTCGGCAGGACTGAACGTACTTGCTCCGATTACAGTGCTTTTGTCAATTTTCTCAATTCCGGTGATGTACCTCAATGAAGACGATGAGAATACCGGGATTTTGAACTTTTGTGAAGCTTCAAAAATAGCCTTTGCATCTGACAAAGAAGCTGTCATCGGCTTGTCAATAAACATCCGCTTGCGCGCTTTGAATACTTCCATAGCTTGTTCTAGATGAATCTTACCATCGTTTGTTTCCAACAACACCACATCCACTTTCTGAAGGAGGTCGCCAATAGAGTTTACAATATCCACACCCAATTTTTGGATTTCTTCAGTATATCCAGGAATTCTATCCATACTAGATTTGATATCCTTGCTTCCGTAAGGATAAGCCGCCACGACATGGTATCCGAGATATTGGGAGTCTTCTTTATGGGTATTCAATACCTTTGTAAATGCAATACTATGTGAGGTATCAAGCCCAATGATTCCGACTCTTTTACCTTGGGAATAATCGGACGCAACTTTCAAAGAAAGGCTGAATGCATTTCCATAAACGCCCAATCCGATACCTGCTACTGTTGAGCTCTTGATAAATAACCTTCTAGAAAATCTGTTTTTATTTTTCATTATTCTGCTGATTTGAAAGGAAAATTATGGGTGAATTTATTTAAATTTAAGTACTAAACCCATTAACACTATGAAACATGTAAGCGTTGGCTGGTTTGAAATACCAGTAGAAAATATGGAAAGGGCAATGGCTTTTTATGAAGCAGTATTTGATTGTAAATTGGATCGCCACAAAATGGGTCCAGTCGATATGGCTTGGTTTCCTTGGGATGAAAGCAAAATGGGGGCAGGAGGAAGTTTGATAAAAGCTGAAGGATATTACAAACCTAGTACAGAAGGCACAAAGATCTATTTTTCTTCAGAGGACGCGAATATAGAACTCGGTAGGATTGAAAAAGCCAATGGGAAAATCATTCGGCCCAAAACCGAAATCTCTCCAGATATTGGATTTATGGCGCTTTTTCATGATTCGGAAGGAAATGAAATTGCGCTTCATTCCAGAAAATAAAATGAGCCACAGGTTGAATTAATCTGTGGCTCATTCTTTAAATCGCTATTTGGATTTTTAATCCGGATTATTCTTTAATACAAAACCGTATTGATGATCATTTACTTTCTTCTTTACCCGATAAATCCCCATAATACACTGGTAACAAAATCAGAAAGGAAGCCCCTTCCCCATCCCTTTTTTCCAAGCTCAATGATCCGTTATTCCCATGGGTGACAATTTCGTAACTTAAGCTGAGGCCGAGTCCTGTGCCTTCTCCTGTGGGTTTGGTGGTAAAAAACGGCTCAAAAATCTTTTCCCGATTCTCATTTGGAATCCCTGGGCCATTGTCAGAAATCCTGATTCCTACTTTTTCACCTTCCATAAATGTGGATATAGAAATCTCCGGTTCATAACCTTCAATGTTCTTTCTATGTTGATCCCAAACCGCGTCAAATGCATTTCCAATAATATTGATTAGAACCTGACCTATCTCTTGTCCGACAATTCGAACTTTTTTTAAGTTAGGTTGAAAGTCCTTTTTTACGATTGCAAAAAACCCCGGAGTGTGAGCGCCTTTACTGTTATAAGCAAGGTCAATATATTTTTCTACAAGGGTATTGATGTCAATCAACTCAAAAGTGGATTTTCCCATCCGAGTGTGCTGCATCATTGACTTTACGATGGCATCAGCTCTTTTACCATGTTCTTCGATTTTTGAATTATTGGTTTTGAGATTTTCCATCAAATAATCAATTTCGACCATGTCATTCTCTTTGATGGCTTTAGTCAATTCATCAACCAATTCTCCGGACAGTCCCGCAAAATTGTTAATAAAATTCAGCGGATTTTTAATCTCATGGGCTATGCCTGTGGCAAGTCTACCTAGGGAAGCCATTTTCTCCGCCTGGATCAGCTGGTTTTGAGCTGCTTTTAACTCCTGATAAGCTTTTTCGAGTTCTTGTACTTTTTCCAGTTCTATTGCCTTTTTTTCGTTATCAGCTTTAAGTGCCTGTGCTTGTGCTTCAGATGCCAAAGACCTTGCAGTTGCCGTTTCTGCATGAAGTTCTGCCTCCCTAATTCGGGCATTGTCGCGTTCTTTTTTAATGAGTTTTGCTTTTTGCATCCTGTCTATCGCCAAAAATCCCATTAACCCGAGCACTACACAAAAGAGAAAAACATACCACCTCAGCCAAAAGATGGGCTTGATATAGAATGTATAGCTTAAAGGCTGGGAGGAAATCATCCCGCTTTCATTCACTGCCAATACTTCAAGGGTATACTCTTTTGACCAGAAAAAAGCCGGAAGATTGGTATAGCGAAGCCGTTTTACGTCAGAATCCGAAGACCAGCTGTCATCATAACCTAGCAGCCTTGTCCTGTATTTTACTCCTGCGCTATTGGCAAAACTCAAAGCGGTATATTCAAAAACAACTTCATTCCTTCCACCAGCTTGGTACAAAATTTCTATTGAAGAAAACTTGGTAAGTGGAGGGACTGTATTGGGTCGGTCTAATTTAGGGTGGTAGATGGAAAGGCCTTTTGCAGTACCAAAATAAACCAATCCTGATTTGTCTACTTTGACCGAACCATAAAGCCAAACTTCATTGTCAATCAATCCATCCTGGTGAGAAATAGTTTTGATAATTTTTTCACTTTCGGGAGAGATCTCAGCAAGTCCTTTATTGGTGCCAACCCATAAGGGGCCATTGATTGAAGAAAATGCGAAACTGATGGCATTGTCTGCGGGCAACCCTTCTTTCGTCGTAAATTGGTTTAAGATTTCGCCGGTTTCCTGATTCAGGACGAATAAGCCCTCTTGGGTTCCAACCCACATTTTACCATTATGCAATATCAATTTTTCGATATGATTGGTTGGCGCTCCATTTTGGGTAGACCAAAATTGTTCAAAAAGATCAGGGTTTTTATTATAATCAGGATTTCCGGAAAGAAATTCTTTCGTTATCTTTTTGGTGCTACGGAATACCCCCTTGTCCAAGGTACCTACCCAAAGAAACCCATTTCCATCAATTGCCAATGATTTGTGAAGTAAGGGAGGAAGACCTGAATCAGCACCAAAATCAAATATTTCACCTTCTATAATACCAACTATACTCCTCAACCCTGCAAACCACACAGAACTTATCTCTTTATTTTCCCTAATATTTTTAATTTTCAGCTTTTCAGAAGCGATAATGGGAGGACTATTGGGAATTGTGAATAGGATTCCTCTTTTCCCATTTAGGATGATTTCTCTAATATCTACCGCCTCTTTTAAAACTAATTTCCGATCAAAAACCAAGCCGTTCAAGCCTTGGGTTGTTGCTATCCAAATCCTCCCTTCCAGATCAGTTTCAATACCGTTGACCCAATCTCCCGTAAGTCCATTTATCTGCTTGATATAAGTAGATGAACCATTTTCTGAAATACATGAAACACCTCCTTCTGTACCTACCAAAATTCGGCAAGGACATTCAAGAGGAGGCTCCGAAAGTATTGAATTCACTTTAGCTGAAGGAAGAACAGGAATCTCCCCTGCTATCGAACGGTCACTGAAATTTTCGAATGCGTTAAAATTAAACCTAAGCTTGGAAACACCCCCCGACTGGGCAATCCACACATTTCCTTCCCTGTCTTTGCTAACATGGAATACATTGTCACTCAACAATCCATTTGCCCTAGAATAGGAACCAATAATTTCCCCAGTATTTATGTTGAATCTAACAATCCCATTGACACTACTTACAGCCCAAACCCTTCCCTCCGTGACGGATGTCAGGCTGGCAATATTTGATTCCTTCAAATCTGCAATTTTAATAGGAGTTCCTGAATTTTTTTCAAATAAAAGGACTTCTCCATTTTGCCGATAAGCCCAAATTTTACCAAATTCATCTTCAAAAATTGAGGCAAAATTCTGATCCTCTGTGGTAATTGATGAAGCATAAATCAAATGAAGGCTATTGTCCTTTATCTCAACTAGCTTCCCTTCTCCTAGACCCGCCAAAATCCTTCTCTCTCCAGAATATATGGTGGTGATTTGCTGCATCCCTCCTTCCGAATCTGAAGTTGAAAGGATGTCAACACTTAAATTTTTGTTTTCATCGATTTTATATTGTAAAAAACCATTACCTACAGAACCTACCCAAACAACACCCATGCTATCTACTGCAATTTGATTTAGATTTATAGCATTGGAATACAGTTTTTTATTATTGAATTCATTTGTAAACTGCATCCTTCTTCCATTTTTATAATCTGAAACAGGCTCTTTTGAAACAAATAAGCCGGAATTGGATGTAATCCAAAGATATCCAAGATCATCTTCTACAATTTCCCATACCCCAAGGTCATTAATTCCATCCTTTTGATCGTAAAGATCAATTCTTGTTCCATCAAACCGGGCCAAACCTGTAGTGTGAATTGTCATCCAAATGTATCCCTCGCTATCCTGAAAAACATTTGTGGCCATCGCGGAAGGCAATGGGTTTACCTCAGCATTTGGGGTATAATGAACAAAGGGCAGCTCTTGGGCTGCCACTTTGAAACAATAAATAAATATGAAAGCAAAGACTAAAGAAAAACGAAGTTTCATCGAATGAATATAATCATTTCCTTCAATTAATTCCTGATTCCACCCGTGCCATTGAACGCCGCCAGTGTATTTGTGGCATCCATCAATCTAGTAGCCATAGTTCTTGAACTACCATTTTGTGCATTGGATTTTCTATCATTGACATCTTCTGAACAAGTTCCTAGTTCTTCACATCCGACTGCTTCGCAATGGATCAGGAGGGCTCGGTTATAAGTGTCCCATATCACTGAAACTCCATCAACCTCTCTAATTGCTCCTCTTTGGCTTACAACGTTCAATTCTGCAGTAAGCAATTCTTTGAGAAATTTTTCAATGTCTGAATTTCCCTCAGGTTTGAGTATTTGGAGGGCTGTCTTTATTTTTTGATTTCCAAACTGGAAGGGCTCAGTCAACAATAAATTTTCGATCTGATTCAGGAATTCAAGGATTTCTTTCTCTGTATAATCTCCTTTTTCGGAATCACAGTATTTCAGTTGTTCAATCCAATAGTCAGCACATTCTGCATTGCCTTCTATTTCCCCTGATTTTAATTCAGCAATCATTTTTTCAGCATCAATCTCATAGCCAAAATTGATACAGGAACCATCATTTTCTTCTGTGCAAAAATGGACGCTGGATGGCGTGGTAGCATTGTAATTCAAATTGAGCAATTCATCTGTAGTCTCCACAAAGTATTCCCCTTCCAAAACCTGAAAAGAAAAAGTCCCATCTTCTAATGTAAATACCGAGCCGACAATTTTATCGGTCTTTTTATTTCTCAAAAATATTTCAATATCAGAGATTCCTGATTCAGAATTTTGTTTGATTCCGTCGGCATTTGCGTCTATAAAGATGCTCCCGCAGATATCTGTTAATCCCTCACACGGGCCCATGATTGTGCAATATTCCTTACTGCCGTTTTTAGTGATATTGCTTTCCACAACTCCAATGCGCACATCTCCGGGAAATGTCACTGAAAATCGTTTGCTTTCATCTTTCCCAATAGAAACATTCCATGAGATGCCTTTTTGATCCAGTTTTGAAGAAAGCTTAGGTTCCCAAGAACTCGGAATGCCTGCACACTCAGGTATGTGTAAGAAAAATTTCTCCAAATCAGAAGACTTGCCAGTTCCACTTACCTCATAATGGAATGTAGTGCTGGAAACCACCCCATCTTTTTTTTCAGTTTTTCTGCCAAGAAATTTTATGTCGTAGTCATTGATCCTGGCATTCTCATACTCCGAAAGCTGATTGGAAATATATTCCGGCAATTCTGCTCTAAAATCTTCTACGTCAATTTTCCTAAAATCAGCATCAATGTCTTCAATGATCACATCCTGATTAGAAAATTGACATCCTGCCAATATTACTATTGACATCAAAAACAGGGAGGTAAGGTTTTTTTTCATGGCATTTTATTTTTTCAAAAGCGGTTAAATTTGAAGATCTCTACAAACAATAAGTCTAAAAAGACTGTGGTTTTACTAAAATTGGCAAAGAATTTAATTTTTACATAAATATGAGAAATTACCGTTATAAAACAATTTATATATAGCAAAAAACACTTTTATTAGGATGTAATTTAAAGTGTTTTATAAATTTCAGACATTCTATAGATAAAATACTATATGTCAAAAACGAAAAAAATGATGATAGAAAAACTTAAT
>NZ_CDSBKL010000006.1:0-32224 GCF_977115555.1 Aquiflexum sp. | reverse complement strand
CGAACCATATTGAATTTGCAAATGACATTTCGTCAATCATCAAACCTTTTGAGCATCTGAAAGATTACCTTAGCTTCGGATACTATCCCTTTTTTCTGGAGAATATTGGAACTTATCACCGTAGAATTGAACAAATAGTCAGATTAGTGATAGAAACAGAATTGCAATTCATAGAAGGTATGGATATCCATAAAACCAGAAAAATTCACCAATTGCTCGGTATCCTTGCAAAAAACGTCCCCTTTAATCCGAATATTTCCAAGCTTAGCGAGAAAATTGGAATCCATAGGAATACACTTACGACTTATATCCATTATCTGGAAAAAGCGAGGCTTATAAACAGCTTGAATACAGAAGGAAAAAGCATCAGTATTTTACAAAAACCTGAAAAAATATTTTTAGAAAACACAAATCTAAGCTATGCCTTAGCAGGACCTACAGTAGATATCGGAAACCTGAGGGAAACTTTTTTTCTAACACAGGTAAAGGAAAACCATGAAGTCAGCCTACCCAAATCAGGGGATTTTTTAATCGATGGAGTGTATACCATTGAAGTGGGTGGAAAGAATAAAACCAATTTTCAGATCAATAATCTTCCAAATTCTTTCATTGCCATGGATGATATTTTGATAGGAACTTCAAATAAAATTCCATTATGGGCCTTTGGTTTTGTTTGATAGTGGAATAGAGAAACTTCAAATCACTTTCTCAATGGCTCCAATCGTACCCATCGATATCTTCTAGGCAAGCTTTTAACAGCAGGATGCTGTTGGATATATCTTCCTTGTGAGCGGTTTCGATTACTTGATGCAGGTGGCGTGTCGGGATGGAAATTGCCCCGGCGATGGCGCCTTGCTTGCCCATTCGCTGCACACCTGCAGTATCGGTGCCTCCGGCGGTCAGAATTTCCGGTTGCCATTTGATCTGATGCTGCTCAGCAGTCTGCTTCATGAAAGCCACCATCCTGTAATCGCAGATAGTCGAGGCATCCATGATTTTGATGGCAGTCCCTTTGCCGAGTTCGGTCACTTTTTCATGTGGCTGTGCACCGGGCACATCAAAGGCAATGGTAGTATCCAAAGCTATCCCAAAATCAGGATTGATACCATGTGCAGCGACATTTGCGCCACGGATACCTACTTCTTCCTGCACGGTAAAAGTGGCATACACATCATAGGCCGGATTGTCCAATACCCTCAAGGTCTCCAAAAGAATAAAAACCGCCACCCTGTTGTCAATAGATTTGCAGTTGACGCAGGCACCCATTTCTATCAATTCCCTATCTCTCGTGATCGGATTACCCACTGTGACATATTTTTCAACTTCCTCTTTCTCCATACCTAAGTCGATAAAAAAGTCGGTTATCTGGGGTAATTTATTCCTTTCCTCAGCAGTCATCACATGGATGGGTTTACTTCCCATGACACCTACAAGATCTTTTTTGCCGTGGACTATAACACGCTGCGCGGTTAATGTTTTGGGGTCAAAACCTCCCAAAGTATGGAATCTGACAAATCCTTTGTCATCGATATGGGTGACGATAAATCCTATTTCATCCATATGGGCAGCCACCATCACTTTTTTACCATCGGGATTTTTCTTCGATTTTTTGATGGCAATGACACTTCCCATATTATCAGTCCTGACCTCATCAGCAAGCGGAGTCACCAATTCAATGACCAAATCCCTGATTCTTTTTTCAAAACCCGGTGCACCGGCGATTTCACAAATCTTTTTTAATAAAGGGACATTTACTTCCATGGTTTTGGTGTGAGAATAGATGAATAATTATGAAACAAACAATGACCAAAAACAAGTGCTTTGTTGCCTTGAAATTTGGTCATCGCATTAAATTTATAAAGAACGATCAGTATGCCCTGATCAATTTTCCTTCCATATAGTTGGCAAAAGCCCTGTTTACCACACGCATTCCCCCGGAGGTAGGGAAATCACCGGTAAAGTACCAGTCTCCAGAATGGTCAGGGATACATTTGTGCAAATTGTCTACGGTCTGGTATATGACTTTCACTTGAGCATGAATTTCATCAGTAGTAATGATTTCAGCTATTTTGTCAGAAATCTCCTGATCTGAAAAAGGCGCATAGAGCGCTTTCACATAGTTTTCTGTCAAAATCTGATTGGTATTGCATTTCTCATATACCTCATCCATCAAGTAACTCATACCCCTGTCCTTGAGGAGCTCAACTGTCGCTCTGAAAGCTATAAACTCTCTTAATTTTGACATGTCGATGCCGTAGCAATCCGGGAACCTGATTTGGGGCGCGGAGGACACGATGATGATCCGTTTGGGATTTAGTTTGTCCAAAGTCGTCAAAATGCTTTTCTCCAATGTCGTTCCCCTCACAATGCTGTCATCAATCACTACCAAAGTATCAATTCCCGCCCTGACGACTTCGTACGTAGTATCATATACGTTGGCGACCATGGCATCTCTATCGGAGTCATTGGTGATGAAAGTCCTCAGTTTCACATCCTTGCTGACAAGTTTTTCCACCCTTGGACGGAAATTGAGCAGCTCTTCGAGGTCTTCCAAATGCGGTTTTCCTTCCAAAAGAACTTCCCTCCTTTTGGCACTGAGGTAATCCTCCAAACCTTCGATCATGCCAAGAAAAGCAGTTTCGGCGGTATTTGGAATGTAGGAAAAAACGGTGTTTTTGAGATCAAAGTCAATGGCTTTCAGGACTTGGGGCACAAGGGCTTTGCCTAGAGACTTTCTTTCTCTGTAGATATCTGGGTCTGTTCCCCTTGAAAAGTAGATTCTTTCAAAACTACAGGATTTCTTTTCACGGGCAGGAAGGATTTCATGTTCATCGTACGACCCGTCTTTATTGATGACCAGTGCATGTCCCGGTTTGATTTCTTTGATCTGCTTGTAATCCACGTTGAAAGCGGATTTGATGGCGGGCTTTTCGGAGGCCACCACCACAATCTCCTCATCGGCATAATAATAAGCAGGCCGGATTCCGGATGGGTCACGGACCACAAAACTTGAACCATTGCCTATAATTCCTGCCATCGCATATCCCCCATCAAAATCCCTGCAGGACCTTTTCAGAATACGTGCTACATCTATTTCGTTTTCGATGACAGCTGTAATCTGTTCGTTTGAATATTGGTGTTTGTATTTGTCAAAAATCCGCTGGTTTTCTTCGTCCAAAAAGTGTCCGACTTTTTCCATGACGGTGACAGTGTCTGTTTTTTCTTTGGGGTGCTGACCAAGCTGAACCAACTTGCTGAACAATTCCTCCACATTGGTCATGTTAAAATTACCCGCCATGACGAGGTTGCGGCTCCTCCAGTTGTTTTGTTTCAGAAATGGATGACAGGTTTCGATGCTGTTTTCTCCATGCGTACCATACCTCAAATGTCCCAGCCAAACTTCACCTGAAAATGCCACATTTTCTTTCAGCCAATTGGCACTGTTCAATCCCTTTTTTCCACCTAATTTTTTGGCCTTTTTGTATTTCTTGTAGATTTTGTCAAAGATATAGTTGACAGCCTGAGGTTCGATGGAACGGTATCTGCTGATATAGCGCGTACCCGGTTTGGTGTCAAGCTTGATGTTTGCAACTCCCGCACCGTCTTGGCCCCGGTTGATCTGCTTTTGCATCAGGACATACAATCTGTTGGGAGCATACAGCGGGGAACCGTATTTTTCAATGTAGAATTGAGGTTCCTTTCGAAGCCTGATCATTGCAATTCCACATTCATGTTTGATTTGGTCACTCATTGGATTTGTAAACGAGTAAATACTGGGAATACAAAGGTAAATCTTTTTTAGAAGGATATAGAAGTAAATAAAGTTCGGTTTATATAATATTTTGTCAAGTGCTTCAGCTAATTCCTACCATTTCAAATTTCTAGCCAATATTTCCGCCAAGTCAACAAATGCCAATTCCCGAATGGTTTGGATATCAATTCATTTGAAAATCACTTTTAGTATTGAAAATGAACCGAATACGGCTAAGTTAAATTTGAAAATCATGGTGGGATTTTTTTTCAAAGAAAGAATCGGATGGCCAAATCCAATGAATCTATTCCCGGACGATATTTATCTTTCCAAAAATGTCATAACTGATCTAATTTTCAATGAAAAGGTCAATCCCAAACTTTTGGAATTAAAGATAAAATTCTAAACAGTTCTCAACTCTAGATAAGGGACCCACTCTTCAGCATGCCTTTCTGCATATTCTGCCAAAAAATATCCCAAGCTGGGTTTAAAAGGTTGGGATCTAAGCTGCATTCCTGCCTGTTCAGGGGTTTTGTCTCCTTTGTACACATTGCATCTATGGCAGGCTGTGACAAGGTTGACCCAATTCGATTTCCCCCCTTTGGAACGGGGGATGATATGGTCTAAAGTGAGTTGCTTTTTGGATCCACAATATTGGCATTCCTGACCGTCTCTCCTGAATATATTTGACCTATTTAGCAAAACACCCTTGTAGGGAATATTTTTGAATTCGTTCAATCTGATGACAGCGGGATATTGAAAACTTTTGGTAACGGTCCTGATGGTAAGGTCTTCATAAAAAGTCAGGCAACTTACTTTTTCCAGATAAGTCAGGATGAAGGCCTTTTGGACTGTCACTACGGCGACAGGGGAATGATCCAAGTTTAAAACCAAAACACGTCTTTCCATAATCCACTAATATAAAATCTTTGGTCGGAAAAACCTGTTGTAGAATTCAAATGTTTTAAAACTTCATCTTGGCCAACTCTCTTTTAACATCCTTTTCTTTGATGTCTTCTCGCTTGTCGTGGAGTTTTTTGCCTCTTGCCACTGCTATTTCCATTTTTGCCAAACCTTTGTCATTGATAAAAATCCTGATAGGAATGATCGAAAGGCCTTTCTCGGAAAATTTAGTCTCAATTTTATCCAGTTCTTTTTTGTTTAGCAAAAGCTTACGCTCTCGAACAGCCTCATGGTTATAGCTTGCCGCCATCGAATATGGCGCAATGTGCATTTGCTTGACATACAACTCCCCCCTTTGAAAATAGCAATATGCCTCCGTCAGGGAAACTTTCCCCTCGCGCACGGATTTGATTTCTGTACCGCTGAGTACAATTCCGGCCGTGTAGGTATCGAGGAACTCAAATTCATGACTTGCTTTCTTGTTCCTGATATTGATGATTTTATCGAATTTGTTCTTTTTGGTAACAGACATGATTGGATCTACTATTTGTAATTGTTGTAGTGGTTTTAATTTTTGTAGTGGTTGAAATGGTTGTCTGCTGCGCGTTGTCGGGTTGTCGGGTTGTCGAGAATAGGGGCACAACTGCCAACTGAGACTGAACACTGTTACTACAATTTTTCTTGTTTTTAGTCTCTCGCTTCTCGGTTCTTGCGACTTGGTACTTGATACTTGATACTTGATACTTTAATCAAATCTTCATCCTTGCTTCAGGTACGACATCCAATCCACAAAACTCTCCTTTGAGGTATTTATAATGGGCGGCCATTGCAATCATAGCGGCATTATCGGTGCAATATTCGAATTTTGGAATATACACTTTCCAACCGTATTTCCCTGACAAGTTATTCAATTCTTCCCTGAGTCCGGAATTTGCAGAAACTCCACCGGCAATGGCAATTTCTTTGATTTTATGTTCTTTTGCAGCTTTTATCAGTTTTTGGCTAAGCATTTTGATCAAAGTATACTGAACAGAAGCACAGATATCGGATAAGTTTTCGCTAATGAATTCGGGATTTTCCTTGAGGTTGTCTCTCAGAAAATACAAAACCGCAGTTTTGATTCCTGAAAATGAAAAACTCAACCCCGGCATATCCGAAACCGGAAATTTGAAAGCTTTTGGATTACCTGTCTTCGCATACTTATCGATCAAAGGCCCACCGGGATAAGGCAGTCCAAGCAACTTGGCTGTCTTGTCAAAAGCCTCTCCTACAGCATCATCTGTGGTCTCCCCGATGATTTCCATGTCCAGATAATTCCGAACCAGAACAAGCTGGGTATGGCCTCCACTAACCGTCAGGCAAATAAAAGGAAAAGAGGGTTTTGGGTCATCAATAAAATGTGCCAAAATATGTGCCTGCATGTGGTTGACATCTATCAAAGGAATCCCCAAAGCATAGGACAAAGATTTGGCAAATGATACTCCGACGAGTAATGAGCCCATCAATCCCGGACCTTTGGTAAAAGCGATAGCTGAAAGCTCTTGCTTACTGATTCCTGAGGAAGATAGGGCTTCATGGACAACAGGAATAAGGTGTTGTTGGTGAGCACGAGAGGCAAGTTCAGGAACTACACCCCCATATTTTTCGTGTACCGATTGCGTGGCGATGATATTATTGAGTATTTTGCCATCAGAAATGACCGCCGCCGACGTTTCATCACACGATGATTCAATAGCCAGAATATTTATCTTCATTTCGCTTGCCTCTTGGAAAAGAACCCCAAAGTTACGGAAAAATTACTGAAAGCCTTTAAGGTGGTCTTCAGGGTTGTTCTTATACTTTTTTTAGCTTTGTTATTGGTAGTAATTGCCCTGCAAATCCCTGCAGTCCAAACCAGGGTCACCAAATCTTTCACCAATTATATCAGTAAAAACACCGGATTTGACACCAGTATTTCAAAGGTGCGGATCAGGTGGTGGGATGCGGTCAGCCTGCAGGATGTGGTAATCTATGACCATCACGACAGTTTGATGGTGGACTTGGAGAGTGTGTATATTGATTTTTCTATTTCCGGATTGTTGGATGGCAGCAATCCCGGTTTGGACCAGATCAAATTGGAAAAAGGAAATGTCAGGCTGCTGTTCCATCCTCAGGAAGATTTTATCAATATCGCTGAGTTTTTGTACCAAATCAACCTTCTTTTTCCGAGTGCACCACAAGATCCTGACAAAAAACCGTCTAAGTTTGGGATCAAAAATATCAGCCTCAAAGAGACCTCCCTGGATATCATCAATTATGGAGGCATTCCGGTAGAAAGCGGTTTTGATTTCAACAAGCTTCAGTTTCGGGATTTGATCGCAGATGCAGACGATTTTTACTCAGAAGGGCCCATCATAGGAGTGAAAGTCAATTACCTCCGTGGTTTGGAATCAACCTCAGGACTGGTCTTTCAGCAGCTTAAAACCGATTTTACTTATGGTCCAACATTCATGGAGTTTGACGATCTCTTTTTGAGGTCAAACAAAACCGAGATCAAAGACTACCTCAAATTCAGTTATGATTCCCAAGAAGGCCTTTCCAACTTCAACCATGAAGTCAATATTCTGGCAAGGCTGGATGAAGCGGCCTTGGACATTCAGGATCTAAAATACTTTACCGAAGGACTCAACAATATAGAAGACCGCATATTTATCAGCGGAGAAATCAAAGGGACTGTTGATGACCTAGCCTCTGAAGAGCTATTGATTAGATTCGGCGAGAAAAGTGCCCTTTTTGGAAAATTTCAAATCGATGGGCTTCCCAATATTGACAGTACTTTTTTTGAAATGTCCCTGATGAATTCAATACTGAACAGCAAAGACCTTTCTCCCTATATCGGGGAAAATGCCAGAAAAGAAATCAACAAATTTAAAGATGTTCGCTTTGATACGGATTTTTCGGGTTACCTCAATTATTTTACAGCAAACGGAAATTTCAGGACAGGAATCGGAGATATTATTGGACGCCTCAGCTTCAAAACCGAGAAGGACAAACCAACTTATACAGGAAGGTTGCAATTAAAAAATCTCGACATCGGAGTACTGCTTGAAGACAGGGAAAGGTTTCAGAAAGTTACTATGACAGGACAAATCAAAGGTACCGGACTGACATTGGAAACCGCACTTCTCCAAGTAGATGCCGACATCAAGAGTGCAGGAATCAATGGTTATGATTATACCAATATTCTCACTGATGCCACTTATGGCAAGGACTTATTTAGGGGGAATTTAAAAGTCAATGATCCCAACCTCAAAGGAGAACTCAGCGGGGTATTGGATGTCAGGGAGGGCAGGGATTCTATAAGAATGACGGTGAAATTGGATACAGCTTTTCTCAAGGAACTCAAATTAATGGACAAGGAAACCTTTGTAAGCGGAAAAATCGCCATTGACACCAAAGGAGTTACCCTGGATGATATAGAGGGAATAGCAAGGTTCAGCGATGTGGACTTAAGCTATGAAGGCAGAAATCTCTTCGTAGACAATTTCTATTTCCAGTCATTATTTACAGATGACTCAAGACTGATCTCCCTCAATTCGGACCTGCTTGTAGCGGGGATTTCCGGTAAATTCAAGGTAAAACAACTTCTGGAAGATATCCAAAATCTCAGTCAGCAATACCTTTCCATACTGACCAATTCGGATGAAAAAATCACACTTCGTGCTGATGCCAACGAGGAGCCTTATAACATAGACCTCAACCTCAATTTCATTGACATCAATCCCATCATCAGTCTATTGGAACCAAGGGCATCCATTTCAAAAAACACCATCATTGAAGGTGCTTTTTACCAGACTCCTGACAATACCATTTTTAACTTTTTCTCAAGCATAGACACCATTTATTACGATGGAAATTTACTGTATGATACCAACCTGGATTTCAACACCTCTAAGCTGATCAACAGTTCGGATGTCTTGGCCTCTTTTTATATCTTTTCCAAAAAGCAAGAGCTGAATACCGGGCTGAAATTCAATAACCTTGCAATTGAGGCTATTTGGAATGAATCCAGTATTGATTTTAGGTATGACCAGGACCAACTTGAGACAGGCAGTTATGTCCGGGTCAAAAATGAGATCACCATTTATCCTGACCATACGACGGTGGTGTTCGAACCTTCAGAGCTCAAAATCCTAGACAAAATCTGGCAATTTGATAGGGATAACAGCATCTTCATCGCGCAAAAATCTTTCCTATTTGACAATATCAAACTGTTTAATGAAGACCAGTTTATAGCCCTCAATGGTACCATATCTCCAAATCCGGAAGAAATGCTTGGACTGGAAATCCATGAAGTCAATATGGACTTCCTAAATACCCTTAGTACAAAAGAATTCAGCGGGCTTGCAAATGGGAATTTCGGGTTTACCAATTTCTATGGGTCGATCGGAATCAATGGTCAGCTTAATGTGGATGAATTACACATCAACAACTTCCTAGTGGGGAATATTGAGGCGGCGACATTCATCGCAGACAAGCTGATCAATGTCGAAATCAGCAATATTCGAAACGAAAAAAAGGTGATTGCAATAAATGGCTTTTTGGGAAGTACAGACAACCAACTTGAACTCAAGGCAAAATTGAATGAAGCTGATTTATCTGTTCTGGAGCCTTTTCTTTCAAACTATATCACCAAGATGGGGGGCACGGTTTCGGGAGATTTTGCCATCGGAGGATCTATTGCATTCCCAACAGTGATAGGAAATGGGCTGGTTACCAACGGAACTTTGCTTATCAACTATCTCAAAACCCAATATACAATTGACGGCAACCTGATTTTCAATACCAATGAAATCAGCTTCCGGGAATTGACCCTCAAAGACATCAACGGAAACGTGGCAAGAATGAGAGGAGGGATTTCACATGATTACTTCACGGATTTTATCCTGGATATTTCTTCCAATCTTGAAAACTTTCAGGTTCTCAATACGGGTTCCAAAGACAATGAACAATTTTATGGAACCGCCTACGCAACAGGTACGCTCAATATTTTTGGAGCATCCAATAACCTGGACATCACAGCTCGGGCAACTTCCCAAAAAAACACAAGGATTTTTATTCCTCTAGGTTCAAAAAGCTATGAGGCACAAGAGGATTTTATCAAAATCATCAATGTTCGGGACACCGCAAGGAATATTTCTTTGGAAGAAACCATCAATAAATTAGACATCAACAACGTGAGGATGAACTTCACATTTGATGTCACTCCAGATGCTTATACCGAAATTCAGATTGACCCAAGGACGGGAGAAACCATCCAAGGCCGAGGTCTTGGCGTTTTGACAATGAAAATTGATACTCAGGGCAATTTTTCAATGTCGGGAAATTATGAAATCACAGAAGCTAAGTATAATTTTTCGTTGTACAATATCCTAAGGAAAGAGTTTATAGTCCAACCTGGAGGCAGGATTTCATGGTATGGGGATCCTTATGAAGGCGTGATGGACATTGATGCCTATTACCTCGAGAGTGTTTCCCTCCAAAGTCTTCAGACGAACCAAAATGCCGCTTTAGAAGACCCTGCTATGAGGAGAAGATTCCCGCTGAAAGTACTTATGAACCTAAAAGGTCAACTCCTTTCCCCGGAAATTACCTTCAATTTTGATTTTTCAGCCTTCCCAACCGAAGGCAATATCCAAACCTATATCTCCGCATTTAAAAACCGAATCGCAAACGATGAACAGGAAAAAAACCGACAGGTATTCTCGGTTATCATGATGCGCTCTCTTTCACCCGAAGGTCAGTTCAGCGGTGTAAGCAACATCGCCACTTCCAACTTGAGTCAATTGCTTTCATCGCAGCTAAACAGCTTCATTGCGCAGGTGGACCAAAACCTTGAAGTGGATATAGACCTGGCTAATTTGGACCAAAGTGCCTTGGAAACTTTTCAGCTTCGGGTAGCCTACACCTTTTTGGATGGCAGGCTGAGGGTTTCAAGGGATGGGGGTTTTACAGATCTGCAGGGTAATGCCGATCTCAACAGTATTGCCGGAGACTGGCAAGCCGAATACCTCGTCACACAAGATGGACGCTACCGGGTGAGGGTATACAACCGGAATAATTTCAATACCTTCACCTCACTTTCTTTGGCACGGAATGTAGCGACTTATGGCGTATCTGTTTCACAAAACCTGTCATTCAATACTTTTAAGGAGCTTTGGGACCGAATCACAAATAAGGAAAAACAACGTCTCCGTATCAATGACACAGATGATTTTTTGAGATACAACAACGATAAAGAAGAGGATTGGAAGAATATTCCTTTGGACAGCCTCGAAAGAAAAGTAAGTCCTTTAGATTATCAAATGGATCAACCCATAAAAAATCCTCCTAAAGGGAAGCGGGATTAAAACAATTTTGCCTGCAGGATATTGATACCTGAAATGATACTAACAATATGGAAAAAATCAGCCTATTTTGGTTCAGGAGAGATTTAAGATTGGAAGACAATACCGGTCTGTACTATGCCTTCACGCAAGAAAAAAATGTATTGCCTCTGTTTATCTTTGACAGGGATATTCTTGACAAACTGGAAGACAAAAAAGATGCGCGAGTAGAATTTATCCATTCCCAAGTTTTAAAATTAAGGGAGGAATTAAGAACTTTTGGAAGTTCTATTTTGGTGAAATACGGCAAACCGATTGAAATCTACCGCCAACTTTTGGCCGAATATGACATCCAAAATGTCTATACCAACCGTGACTATGAGCCTTATGCAAAAGATCGAGACCATTCAATCAAAGACTTACTAAGGGAAAAAGAAATCCAGTTTTTGGATTTCAAAGATCAGGTCATCTTCGAAAAGGAAGAAATCGTCAATGGCAGTGGGGAGTTTTACAAAGTCTTCACGCCATATAGCAGAGTTTGGTTGGAAAAATTCACCAAGGCATCTTTACAAATTGTAGGTCTAGATCCGGAAAAGAACAACTTCTTCCAGACTCCTCCCCTTCCTGTTATTGGATTGGAAGAAATGGGTTTTGAAAAATCAGATATTCAGATCCCTCCTTTGGAAATCGATAAGCCTCTGATCCAAAAATACGATTCACAGAGAAATTTTCCCGGTATCAAAGGAACTTCAAGGCTTGGCATCCACTTGAGGTTTGGCACCATCAGCGTAAGAAAACTCGCTTTGGAAGCCTCAAAACTCAATGCCACCTATCTGAATGAATTGATCTGGAGGGAATTTTACATGATGATCCTCCATCACAATCCTCAGGTGACAGACCATGCCTTCAAGCCAAAATATGACCACATCCCCTGGAGAACCAATGAGGAAGATTTTGAAAAATGGTGTGAAGGAATGACCGGATATCCTATCGTCGACGCAGGTATGCGGGAGCTCAACGCTACCGGATTTATGCACAATAGGGTCAGAATGATCGTTGCTAGTTTTCTCACCAAACATCTTTTGATTGATTGGCGATGGGGAGAAGCGTACTTTGCGAAAAAATTACTGGATTTTGAACTGGCCTCCAACAATGGGGGTTGGCAATGGGCTGCAGGGACAGGGACTGATGCACAACCTTACTTTAGGGTTTTCAATCCAGAATCCCAAACCGAGAAGTTTGACAAAGACCTCCGTTACATCAAAAAATGGGTACCCGAATTTGGTACATCTAAATACCCAAAACCTATGGTCGAGCATAAATTTGCGAGAGAAAGGGCCATAGAAACTTATAAAACAGCACTGAATACATGAACATAGGAGACAAAGTCCGTCTGCTTCACGGCAACGAAGAAGGAGTAATCGTAAAAATATCAGGAAGTGGTCGCGTGGAAGTAGAGATTGAGGACGGTTTCCGGATTCCAGCCATGAAAAACGAGATTGTGGTCATTTCAAGTGCCGAAAAGCAGTATTTCGGCGGTTCAAAGGAAATTACCGCCGAGCAGCCCGGCAACTTTGCAAAAGTAAAAACCTCTAAAGAAGACGGCTTATTTTTGGCATACCTTCCTCTCAATGACAAGGACCACAGCATCTATATCAGCAACAACACAGACCGGGACTATCTTCTTATGGCCACTGCGGTCTATGGGGGTAATGGCCAAACCGTTTTTTCAGGATTGCTGAAAAGAAAAACTTCCCAGAAATTAGGTGAAAAATCGATACATGATTTCGAAGATTGGCCCACGCTTCTGGTGCAGTTTTTCCCAATCTATCCCAAAATCGAAAAGATGGAACCTTCTTTTGAGAGAAGGCTAAAATTCAAAGCCTCCACATTTTTCAAAAGCAGGGGAACCGCACCCGTGTTGGACAAAAGCGGGTATGTTTTCAAACTTTCCGATCAGACCAAAGAAATTGACATCCAAAAACTGAATGAACAGCTGAATACTGAAAAAACCACTCCGGTTTTAAAATTTCCCAAACCACCAAAGGAAATTGACCTACATATAGAACAGCTTACCAAGGATCATTCATTGATGAGCAACAGTGAAATGATCCGGCTACAAATGGAGACTTTTGAAAAAAACCTCAATTACGCCATCGCTTCCGGAATGGATGAAATCACCTTTATCCATGGCATCGGCAACGGCGTTCTCCGAAAAGAAATACATAAGTATTTGAGCCATTTGGGAAATATTAAGTATTTTCAGGACACACAAAAAAGCCGGTTTGGATACGGCGCAACATTGGTCAGAATCTCTTAAGCCATGCAAGGAAAGGTTTCCCCCATTTTCAGGTTGTTCACGCAGCAGTTTGAAGACGCCAAATCAGCTTTTTTATCTTTGAGCAAAAGGTACAGGGGAAAAAAATCGATCGAATTGGAGCAGAAAATGATCTTCCTCGAAATCTACGTGGACTTCCTTTCACGCATCCATTTCAAGGAGGAAAACCTCAAATTCCAACTTTTTTCTCCTTTCAAAAAAATCTTTAAAGGACTGAAGAAAACCAAACACCTCAAGATGATCATGAGGCAAATGGAGTCTGTCAAAATGAGGGATAATGTCGTATTCAATTCCTATACAAAAGCGCTGGAATCAGAAAAAAACAAGATTTATGCTGAAGTATACGACTTGATTGTCTCAGCCCCATTGCAAATTTGGGATGAACTTTATGATTCTGTATATCGGTACAGCAAAGGCTTGAAGCCATTGATGATCAATACCGCCACGACCCAGATCATCAGCGAGGAATTGGAATTTTTCAATCTTGACAATAAAACCAAATTGGATACCAAAGCCCTGAAAGATATTTATGAAGGAATCCGTATCATTACCGCTTTGGAAAACCTACGGATTGAATCAGGCTTCAACCCAATTTTTGTCAAAGAGGTACATGGAAGGATGAACGAGCTCCAAAAGGATCTCTTGTCCTGGTATGAAAACCACCTGTTTTTACAGCATTTGACAGGATTTTTGACTGACAAAGAAAATATTTCCAAAAAATACATCGATCTTTTAGCTTCATTGCAACAAAATAAAAGAACAAATACCAACAAAGTAGAAGCCAAATGCCGGGAGCTATTCGAGAGGATTTTGGATTAAGAAACAGGATATTTGAAAAAACTGAATTCCATTGACAGTCAATTGATTTTTGAAAGAAATAAAGCCAAACCCTTATGTATGTAAATAGGAATTACAGCTTATGGATGACATTCAAATGGTCAAAGAAACCTTTTTATTATGGAAGTGCTTATGCAGCGGCTATAACAATCCTTTATCAAATCACAGAGGTCAAATTCACCTTGCCTTGGGAACCCATCAGCATCATCGGTATCGCTGTCTCTTTTTACCTAGGTTTCAAAAACAACTCTTCCTATGACAGGACCTGGGAGTCACGCAAGATCTGGGCTGCAATTGTAAATGACAGCAGGACCTTCGCCACCGCAATTCTTTCTTTGTTAAATGAAAATCCTGATGAAAATAGCGAAGCCATCAAGAAAACCATCATTTACAGACACCTGGCATGGGTAATATCACTCCGCTATACCCTAAGAATACCCAAAAGTTGGGAGCATAAATTCGGTCCAAAAAACATCGTGTTTGTACCTACTTATTCTGAAATCCTAAACAATGGTCTTGACAAAGAATTGCAACAATACCTTTCCGAATCTGAGTTACAGCTTTACAAAACCAAAACAAATATCCCTTCTCAAATTCTGAAAAGACAATCTGAGGCCCTCATTGAATTGAAAGCAAAAGGATTGATCACGGACTTCAAACAGGTTTGGTTTCACCAGTTGATAGGAAGGTTATATGACCATCAAGGCATGTCCGAGCGGATAAAGAATTTTCCACTTCCACGACAATATGCCTCTGTGGCCCTCTGGATGACATATGTTTTCTGTGCAATGATTCCTTTTGGGTTGCTGGATATTTTTTTGGCATCCGAAGCATTATGGATTTGGATGACCATTCCATTTTCAGGGATGATCATTTGGATATTCTTCCTGATGGAAAGAATCGGGGATTATTCTGAAAATCCCTTTGAAGGTGCCTATAATGATGTTCCGATTTCATCCATTACCAGAGAAATAGAAATCGACCTAAGGGAAATGCTAGACGACGAAAATATTCCCATGCCTTATCCTGTCGAGAATGGGTTTTTGATGTAAATTCACAGCACCATTGACAGCTAGAAGTCTGTGGTTTTTTCCTATGTCACTCCAATTCAAAACAGCCGAAACCTACGAGGAATTTGTCGGCATCCTTGAACTCCAACAAGAAAACCACATTAAAAATCTCGATTCCCTCGATCAGGGTTTTGTCTTTGCGGAGCACAGCGTAGAGGACCTTGCAAAAATGAATTCGTTTGCACCGCATATCATAGCCAAAGATGGTGAATTGGTGGTGGCTTACATCCTTGGAATGACAGTCGAAAGCAGGTACGACATTTCGATGTTGATCCCGATGTTTGAGCAGTTTGACGAAATCGAAGTCAACGGGACTCCACTCTCAGCCTACAATTACATTGTGGTTGGTCAAGTTGCTGTCGCAAAGGATTATAGAGGAATGGGCATTTTTGACCAATGCTACGAATTATACCATGAAGTGCACGGCAAAAATTTTGACTTTGCCATCACAGAAATCTCTGAGCGCAACTACCGGTCACTTGCCGCCCACTACAGGGTCGGCTTCCGCGAACTCAGCCGCTATCCCAATGAAGACGGGGAAGTTTGGATTATTGTGGCTTGGGATTGGTAAAATCCATACCGCGTTCTAACCTTCTACCTATTTCAATCTTCAAAAAATCTCCATCTTTATAAATAATTCTGTGGGACAAAACAGAGAATTCTAAGCCTGAAATTGTATAAGTCCATTTATGCCCAAAATCATAAAAAGAAAACTACATTACTTTACCCGGTTGCCGGTTTGGTTCGTGGCTATTGTTTTTTTTGCACTTTCTCCTTATCTCATAGGAGTCCTTGGAAGTTACCTTACAGAACTTTCGACAGGCGAACCCTGCAATGAAAGCAATTGTGGCTGGATGGTTCTCCCCTTTTTCACTTTCATCACTTTACCCACGGGAGCACTGGGCTTGCTGGTATTCTTGGTCATTGTTCTTCAAGATTCAAGGGAGATTCTGAATAAAAACAGATAGCGGTTTTACTGAAAATCAGGCAGGATTTTGTGGGAATAAAATCCGAAAATCAAAAGAACGTTTAATTTTTTAAATCTATTTGCAAATCTAAAACCAACAAATCTATCAAAGTTGCTCCCTTTGGAATTAATTCAGCTTTCCTATTTCTTTGCTTACCAAAAAATAACCGGCAACAGATTCCAACAAACCGATCACCTAAATCAGGATAAAATGTCAGAAACAACTTTGATAAAAAATGTCAGCATCGTAAATGAGGGTCAAATAACCGTTTCCGACTTGCTTATAGACAAAGGCATCATTCAAAAAATCGGACATTTAAATGAATCCGGGACAGGAAATGTGATTGACGGAACAGGCAAGTTTTTGTTTCCGGGAATTATTGATGGACAGGTCCATTTCCGTGACCCCGGTCTTACCCACAAAGGAGATTTATACACAGAAAGCAAAGCTGCTGTTGCAGGAGGAGTTACCTCCTTCATAGATATGCCCAATACTTTTCCGAATGTGTTGAATATTGAGATACTAAATGAAAAATACAGGATCGCTTCAGAGAAATCACTTGCTAACTTTGGGTTTTTTCTCGGAGTCAATGGGGACAACCTTGATGAGGTCCTCGCACTTGATACTTCTAAACTTTTGGGGGTCTCTGATGACGGCCTTTATTTTACCAAAAAAGGAAACCTTCTCGCAGACAATCCTGAAATAATGGAGAAGCTGTTTGCCAATTGCAAATCAATCATTGCCATACATTCTGAAAAGGAACAAATCGTAGAAGAGAATGAAAATATCTACCGCGAAAAATTCGGTGAAGATGTCCCTGTGGAATTTCATCCCCTGATCCGGAGTGAAAAAGCTTGTTATGAAGCAACCAAAAGAGCGATTGATATTGCTAATAAGTATAAAGCAAGGCTTCATATCCTGCATTTGACCACGGAAGCTGAGACCCATCTTTTTCGCAATGATATTCCTTTGCCTCAAAAAAATATAACAACAGAAGTCTCGGTCCATCATTTATGGTTTTGTGACAAAGACTACAAAAGATTAGGTAAATTGATCAAATGGAACCCTGCCATAAAAACCGAGAAAGATAAAAAGGGTCTTTTGAAGGCTTTATTGGATGATAGAATCGATATTATCACCACAGACCATGCTCCCCATACATTAGAAGAAAAGTTGAAACCTTATTTTCAATCCATGTCCGGAGCTCCCTTGGTACAACATTCGTTAAATTGTATGTTGGAATTTTATAAACAAGGTCTTATTTCTTTGGAGAAAATTGTTGAAAAGATGTGCCATAACCCTGCAATCCTTTATAAAATCAAAAAAAGAGGTTTTATCAGAGAAGGCTTTTCTGCAGATTTAACTTTGGTTGATCTCCATTCAGATTGGACGGTTTCCAAAGAAAATCTCCTTTACAAATGTGGATGGTCTCCTTTGGAAGAAACGACTTTCCATACCAAAGTCATAAAAACTTTTGTAAATGGAAATTTGGTTTTTGATCAGGGGACATTTTTTGAATCAAAAAAAGGTCAGGCACTCACTGTTCAGGAAAATTAGAAAATGAATCCACCATGTTCAAAGGTCGAAGATTAATCATTGCCACCAAACATGAAAAGGAAAGTGTAATTGCTCCTTTGGCAGAAAAAGCTTTGGGGGTTTCCTGTTTTGTTGATAAAAATTTTGATTCTGATATTTTTGGCACATTTACCGGTGAAATTGACCGTAAACTTGATCCCATAAGTACTGCCAGGCAAAAATGCCTCATGGCAATGGAAATGACAGGTTGCGATTTGGGCATTGCAAGTGAAGGCTCGTTTGGTCTACATCCATCACTGTTTTTTGTCAATGCCGATGAAGAATTCCTGATTTTTATTGATAAAAAAAACGGACTGGAAATCATCAGCAGGGAACTTAGTACCGAAACAAATTTTGACGGCAAAGAAATCAAAACAGAGGAGGCTCTTTTTGAATTTGCCGATTCGGTTGGTTTTCCATCCCATGGTCTTATTCTACGCAAGGGCAAGGAAGAAAAATCAGTTATTTTTAAAGGTCTTTCGGATGAAAAGCGATTAAGGGATGTGTTCAAAAACCTGATGGAAAAATATGGTTCTTCATATGTAGAAACCGATATGAGATCCTTATTTAACCCCACCCGGATGGGTGTCATTAAAACTGCCACAAAAAAATTATTGGACAAAATCAATTCTTTATGCCCCCAATGCGATACTCCGGGGTTTGGAATTACAGATACTAAAAGAGGGTTAAAATGTAGCTTATGCGGATCCCCTACACAATCTACACTTGCCTTTATCCGCCAATGTCTTCATTGCCACTATTCAGAAGAAGAAATGTTTCCCCACCACAAAGTTCAGGAAGACCCGATGTATTGTGATTTTTGTAATCCCTGATATCAGAGGGCAGAAAGGAGAAATCTTATTTTTTTCAATAGGATCGGAAAAATATCTGTCAGGATTTTTTAACCCATCAGTTTTTTTAAAATTAATTTCAACGACTTCAGATAGTTGAAAGGCCTGTTTTATTGTTTTCTGTTATGCCTCTTTATCAGCACTTCCATCACTTCATCCAATTCAATTTCTTTGGCTTCTAAAAGGATGAGGTAATGAAAAAGCAAGTCAGCAGCTTCTCCTAAAAATAAATCCTTGTTGTCATCTTTGGCTTCAATGACGATTTCCACTGCCTCCTCTCCTACCTTCTGAGCGATCTTGTTGATGCCTTTTGCAAAGAGCGAGGCGGTATAGGATTTTTCGGTTGGGTTGTTTTTCCGGTCTTTGATGATTTCCCGCAGTTGGTCGATAAACAGTGTTTTGCTGCTGTTTTTCTCAGCCCAACAGGTATCATCACCTTTGTGGCAAACAGGACCGACAGGATTGACGCGGACCAAAAGCGTGTCATTGTCACAGTCCAATTTGATAGATTTTAGCATCAGGAAATTGCCGGATGTTTCTCCTTTGGTCCAAAGCCTCTCTTTGGTCCGGCTGTAAAAAGTGACTTTTTTGGAAGAAATGGTAAGATCTATAGCCTCTTGATTCATGTACCCAAGCATAAGTACCGCAGATGTTTCTTCATCCTGTATGATTGCAGGTATCAATCCTCCAACTTTATCAAAATCTATATTTAGGTTATTCATTATTATTTTCTGGTGATTTTTATTTTATGGGTAATCTGAAATATGGTTGAAATAAAATAGAAACACATGGAAATAGGTCGGTTGGAGACGTTTTTTCAATTTATTTCATGAAGTCTATTTCAACCTTATTTCAGTTTTTAATTTCTTATAGATATTCCTTCTGAATTCAAATAGGCTTTGAGTCCAGGAATTGGGATCTCTTTAAAATGGAAGATACTTGCTGCCAATGCAGCATCCGCCTTGCCAAAGGTAAACACATCTTTGAAATGTTCACTGTTTCCCGCCCCTCCGGAGGCGATGACAGGAATAGAAAGCATGGCGGAAATCTCGGCTGTGATCTCATTGGCAAATCCTCCCTTTGTTCCGTCATGGTCCATTGAAGTCAGTAAAATCTCTCCTGCACCTCTGTCGCAGACTTCCTTTGCCCAAGCTTGGGTTTGGAGTAAAGTCGGTTTCCTTCCACCGTGCGTATGCACAAAGTCTATTCCATCGACATTCCGAGTATCTATGGCCACCACGACACACTGACTGCCAAATTCCAAAGCCATGTCATTGATAATCTGTGGGTTGTTGACAGCGGCAGAATTGATCGAGATTTTATCCGCCCCTGCATTGAGAAGGACTTTCACATCCTCCACTGTGGATATCCCACCACCGACAGTGAATGGAATATTTATTGCTTTGGCAATTTTGGTCACCAGTTCAGCCAAAGTTTTGCGTTTGTCGACAGTAGCAGTGATATCCAAAAAAACCAGTTCGTCTGCACCTTCATCTGAGTAGATTTTTGCCAATTCCACCGGATCTCCCGCATCCCGCAACTGAACAAAATTTACTCCCTTGACTGTTCTGCCGTCTTTGATATCGAGGCAGGGGATTATTCTTTTTGTTAACATTTTTTTTTAAGACAAAAGACTGGATACATGAGACAAGAGAGGGAAGAAAAAAGAACCTAGAATTAGGCACAAAAATTGGTAGGTCTCAACTTTCCAACCTTTGAATCAAATCCCATTAATTCAATAACTTTTCCCTTTTAACCAAAATTGATCATGGAAAAATTCCAAGATCCATATAGCTGACCGAAATTCTCTCCAATGCCAATATGAATCCGGCTGTTCTCAGGCTTTTGATGTTTTTTTCCTGCCTCACTTTATTCATTGAATGATATGCATTGACCATGGTCTCTTCCAAACCTGAAAGTACCAAGTCCCTTTCGGAAGCTCCTTGGATCAACTGGTCTTTTTCCTCGTCTGTAAATTCCTCACCGGTAGCGTTCTCTATGGTACCAAGCAGCTTTCTATATTTTTCCTGGTCATACCTTTTTTCGAGCTTTCCAAAAGAAACACGGGAGAGGTTTTTGAGCCATTCAAAATAAGAAACGGTTACCCCACCCGCATTGAGAAACATATCAGGAATGATCATCACTCCTTTTTCAAGCAATATTTTTTCTGCCTCTTGGGTAACTGGTCCATTGGCAGCCTCACCGATTATCTTGGCTTGGATTTTAGCCGCATTGTCTTTGGTGATCTGGTTTTCCAAAGCTGCAGGCACCAAAATGTCGCATGGATAAGTCAGCAATTCTTTGCTTTTCTCGATAAACTCTCCTGATGAATAGCCTTTAAAGCCACCTGTCTGAGTTTGGTATTTTTTCAAAGCCTCGATATTGATTCCCTTTTCATCGAAGATACCGCCATTCCATTCGGCAATTCCTATGACTTTTGCTCCCGCTTCGCTCAGGTATTTGGCAGAATAAAATCCTACATTACCAAGACCTTGGACAATCACAGTTTTACCTCTCAGGCCAGTAGTCAAGCCCAAAGCTGACATATCTTCTTCCACACTCACTGCCTCACGGATTCCAAAAAATACACCTTGACCTGTCGCTTCTGTCCTGCCGTCGATTCCATGTTGGGAAAGTGGCTTTCCGGTTACACAGCCTTTTGCATTAATGACCTCCGGGTTAAAAGCCTCATAAGTATCCACAATCCAAGCCATTTCGCGAGACCCTGTACCATAATCAGGAGCGGGGACATCAATGGCTGGACCGATGAATTTTTTCTTGATCAGCTCTGAGGTGTATCTTCGGGTAATTCTTTCGAGTTGATTAACAGTGTATTTTTTTGGGTCAATGCTGACCCCGCCTTTGGCACCGCCAAAAGGTACGTTGACCAAAGCGCATTTATATGTCATGAGTGAAGCAAGTCCTTTTACCTCTTCCTCATCGACATGGTCACTGTACCGGATTCCTCCTTTGCAGGGGAGCTTATGTTGGGAATGTTGTATCCTGTAACCTGTCAGGGTTTCGTATGTCCCATCATCATTTCGAATCGGGAAATTAAATTTATAAATACTGTTACATTCTTTAATCTGCTCCAATAATCCCGGATGGATATCCATGTGCTTGGCTGCTTCATCAACAAATCCACAAACATCCTGAAACAAACTGTATTCGGTCTTCTTGCTCATAAAAATTGGTATTTTGGTTATGCCCCGAAGATACAAATCATTTGACTGAAGTCCTTAATTGGCGGGAATGATATTTCTCAGGATTCCCCATATATCATCCAAAAACGCATAGGGAACCAAAGCCTGATCCGGGTTTTCACCCATCCTTACCAAGACAAGATTTTGGGATGGCACCACACAAACATACTGTCCGTTTTTCCCCAAACCGCAATACATATCATCCGGACCATTCGGTGCATAGGAACCAGGAACTTTTACTTGAACTCCCGGAGGCATATAACTACCCTTGCCATTGAGCCACCAAAGATATCCGTAGCTTTCATTGAGGCTTTGGGAAGTATTGATCATGTCTTTCAAGTAATTTTTGTTTTGGATGACACTTTGTCCATCCCAGTCACCGTTTGCCAATATCAAAAGACCAAATCTCGCCATGGACCTTGCGTCACTAAAAAACACATTGTTGAAATCCACCCGCTGCCAAGTCCCGTTCATTCCGATTTTTGATCCTAGTTTTTCACTGAAATATTGGCTGAAAGATTTGTTTGTGGCCCCTTCTATCACCTTATCCAATAAGGTATAGGGAGCATTATGATATGCCCAACGGGTTCCGGGATCTGCCTTGAAAACCAAACTTTCCGTAGAAAAATCATCCTTATTTGCCACTCCATCATCCAGACCTGTGGTCATGGTGAGTTGGTGCCAGACATTGATTTTACCTTCTTGGGCAGATGTCAATGAAGTCCATCCTTGCCCCAAATAGTTAGAACTTGGATTTTGGATATCCAGCTTGCCATCTTCCTGTGCAATCCCAGTCAAGGTCGCAGTCAAGGTCTTCCCTGCGGATGCCCAATACCAAAAAGAATTTTGATCAAAAGGCTGTCCGCCACTGATTTTTGTACCAAAATATTCTTCCACGACGATCTTCCCATCCTTAAGAATGATAAAAGCACGGGAACTGTTACTTTTCAGTAGTTGCTTGAGTTCTTCTAATTTTTGCAAATCCCAATTGAGTGAAGCAGGCGTTATCGTTTCCCAAGTATTTCCTGACAAAGGAGGAAAATACAATCCAGATGGATTGAGATCCGGAGATTCTTTTTCTTGGCAAGAATAGATTGCAAAAAAAAGAATCAAAAAGAGATAATTTTTCATGGGATATTGAGATAGATTTTGATAAAAAAGAAACTGAAATTTAGACAAAACAGGAGTAAAATGGTTTAAAAAAGCAATTTTATTGTTTGATGATATAGCCGTCTTCCATTTCGATGATCCTGTCTGTGCCTTCCGCAAATTCTGAATCATGGGTTACGATAAGCATGGTCTGTTTGAATTCCTGCGCCAGTTCTTTGAAAATATTGAAAACGATGTCTGAGTTTTTTTTATCGAGATTTCCTGTAGGTTCATCCCCCATGATTATCAGCGGGTTATTCATCAGGGAGCGGGCGATAGCGACCCTTTGCTTTTGTCCTCCCGAAAGTTGGTTGGCTTTTTTCAGCGCATGGTCCTGCATGTCAAAGATCTTGAGCTTTTCCATGGCGATATGCTCGAGTTCGGGACGGGATTTTTTGTTGAGTTTCAGGCCGGGAATCATGACATTTTCCAAAACAGAGAATTCATTGAGCAAATAGTGAAACTGAAAAACAAATCCGATTTTTTCATTCCGGATTTTTGATAGGAAACTTGGGCTCTTGCCTGTGATCAACTCACCATCAATCAATAATTTACCTTCATAATCCGTGTCCATGGTACTTAAAATGTATAGAAGGGTGGATTTCCCACAACCGGATTTTCCCATTATGGACACAAACTCGCCTTTGGTCACCTGAAAAGTCACCTCCTTCAGCACCTGGGTTTTATCAGGGCTGTAAAAGTATTTGTTTACTTTTTGTGCTTCTAGGACAGGTGTTTCCAGCATGTTGGTGGTTGTAATTGTTGTAGTTGTTGTAATGGTTGTAGTCGTTATATTTGTTGTCTGCTGCGCACTGCCAGGTTATCGGGTTGAGAAGCCGAGATTCTAAATGAAAATGAATCTTATCAACAAAGACTTTACCTTGTCACCTCGACGAAGGAGAGGTCTATTTTACATTTCTTTCTTTTATTAAAAGATTTCTCAGTCGTACCTCCTTCGAAATGACTAGTGTAGGCTCTTTCTTGACTTAACGCTATTATTGCTGACTGTGACTGCCAACTGCCAACTTTTCTCGTTTCTCGCCTCTTTTTCATTCTTCATTATTAATTCAGAATTTACTCTTCCCACTCTCGTCTCTCATTATTTCCCCCTAATTATCTCCACAGGATCTACGCCACTTGCTTTGCGGGCTGGAAAATATCCTGCAAAGTAGGTTGTCACAATACTGAATATCGATGCGATGACATAATACTTCGGGTTAAAATCCACTGGAAAGGTTTTGACTGTGGGCAAGGCTTCAGTTTCAAAAGGTATCCGTTCTATGCCCAATCCGGCCATAAATCCGAGGATCAATCCAATAGTTCCACCTACAAAACCGATGGTCAGGGCGATGGTGATGAAAATATTATTCACATCCCTTCCGGAAAAACCGATGGCCTTCAGAATCGCGATTGTATCCATTTTTTCATAAATCATCATATTCAGGATATTGTATATCCCAAATCCTGAAACGATCAACAAGGTAATTCCAACCGCATAGCTGATCAAAGTCCTTATGTTGGTCCCTGTTTCAAACTGCGCATTGACGGTCTGAATGTCATCCGCATCTATCCCAAAAATATCCCGGTAGTCTCTTGCCATTTCTGGGGCAAGGTTAAAATCCTTCAATTTGACTTGGATATCAGTCACGTAGGAAGCAGTTTCCCCCATCATTTTCTGGACGGTGCCAATGGAGGCGTAAGATTGCACATTGTCCAAATCCCCCAAACCTGACTGGTAATAGCCAACCACTTTCAATTGGACGCGATTGCCCTGCGAGGTTGTCGCTTGGATCACATCCCCAATTTCTGCCATCATCCGGTCAGCAGCACCTTTGCCCAAAATAATACTGTTGGAGGTGTTTTTAAGGTCTAAATAATTTCCTGCTGTCACATAATCCGTGAAGGCAAAAAGCTTGCTTTCAGCTTCTACATCTATGCCGTTGATGACTCCGGTGATGTCAATGGTTCCCACATTGTAAAAAACCTGGGCGGAAAGTTTGGGCGCAACCCCTAATACTCTTTGGTCTTCTTCAAGTGTTCTGATTATGGCCTCGTTGTTATAGATACTCAAGCGGCTGGCAGCGGGCTTAACAGACCTGATGATGTTATAAAAATTGCTGAATTCCTCAGCTAGGTCTATCGGCTGATGGACTGAAGGCTTGATTTCATTGTAAAAACGGATATGTGGGGTACGGTTGAGAATCAAGCCATCCAACAGCTTGTTCAAACCATTCATGAATCCCAACAAAGCCACAAACATGGTAATGCTGAATACCACCCCTACCGCTGCTATCATGGTTTGTTTGAACCTTGCGATCATCAGCGCCTTTGCGATTTCCAAGATGAGGGAGAATTTCATTTTGTAGGTTTGATTACTTCAGTCTTCTCGTCAATGCCTTCCAATATTTCTGCTTTTTTGAGGTCTTTGAGTCCCAACTTGACCTTTAAGGTATCACCTTCAACATTGATAACAAAAGAATCTTCAATGATAAAGGACCTTGGCAAAATCAGTGCATCTTCTTTTACCTCAATGACAATATTGGCTTCCAGAGTGAGATTTGGATACAAAACAGTAGGTCCATTTACAAATACTCCTTCGACCAAAAAGCTCTTCGAAGCTTCATTCATCAAGGGATTGATTTTGGATACCTTGGCTTCGAAAGTCTGTCCGCGGTAACTGTCCATCGTCACGACAATCTTTTGACCTAACTTAACCTTGACAATATCGTATTCGTCCACCTGCATTTCCAATAAAAACTCATCAGCACTTCCCAAGACGGCCAATGGAGTTTGGGCATTCACCATTTCTCCTTTTTCTTTTAAAAGCGCATAAACCTTTCCATTTATTTCGCTTTTTAGCACCAAATCACTCTCCAATGCTTTTGAAATAGAAAGGTTTTTGCCGGCACTTTTCTCGTTGTATTCTATTTCTCTCTTTACATCCTGATAGATCAATTTGGCGCTGTGGTAAGCATTTCGTGAATTTTCGAATGCCAACTGTCTTTGTTCCAAATCTACCGCTGACCCCACCCCTTGCTCCCGCAATCTCTTTTGTCTTTCGAAAAGAAGAGAATCATTTCTCCATTTGTTCTGGGCATTTTCGATATTGTTTTCCAAGTCTCTTAACCTGGATTGTTTTGCCTTTCGGTCTGCAAATGCCCTCGTCAGTTCGGCATTTTCCCTGTTCAGTCTGGCCGTTTCGTTTTCTATGACTAAAATAGGACTTCCGGTTTTTACCGGATCACCTTCACTGACAAATATCTCCTGAACAATTCCGCTTGCATTGGCATATGCCTGATATTGGTTTTTTGCTTTGATAAGTCCTGAGGCGTAAACAGATTCCGAGATACTTTCTCTTTTTGGAAAAACAGTCTCCTCAGTAGATTGACATGAAAAAGTAAAAACCGCTATACAACTTAAAAAAACAGCATTGAAGTATTTCATATGAGACAGGTTTGATGACCTGAATTTACAGGATTATTATTAATAATATTTACTGCACTTTTCTTAATTCCCCAATTTCCCGATTATCCACTCTCCCAATTTTGGCAAATGCTGACCCATAAAAGCGATAAACTTTCCATGTCCCGTGAAGACAAAGGATTTTTTACGTTTAAAAATTGCCTTGACCATTACCCGTGCTGCTTTATCAGTAGGCCACATCAGGTTCTTGGGTCGGGGGTCTTTGTAATCTTCATGAAAGACTCCCTCATTGTCCACCCGGGTAATGTCAGAATCCACAAATCCCGGGTGAATGACTGTACAGCTGACTCCTGTTCCTTTCAGTTCCAACTGCAAGGTCTGACCGATAGACCTTACTGCGGCCTTGGAAGCGCCATAAGCACCGGTTTTGGGATTGGGAATATAAGCCGCCACACTTCCTATCAACGCCAACCTTCCTTGGGAGGCCTTTAGGTAAGGGATGGCATACTTTGAAGTCAAAGCCAATCCTGTGACATTGATATCCAATTGCCTTTTCCAGTCTTTGGCTGACAGCTCTTCTATTTTTCCTAATACCCCAAAACCTGCATTTGCAATTGCCACATCTACTTTACCGAAATGCCGGATGACTTCTTTGATCGCTTTCTCTAAGGATTCCTCCTCCAGCACATCGCAGGGGACTACAATTCCCTCAGCTCCCAATTCTTGGACCATTTTTAACACTTCTTCTAACTTATCAACCCTTCGTGCACTGAGGGCTAGTTTAGCGCCTTGCTTCGCGAATTCAAAGGCCATATACTTCCCCAATCCTGAGGAAGCGCCTGTAATCCAGATGACTTGGTTTTGAAACATTGTTTTAGCTGTGAGATGTAGAAGGGAGATTTTAGAATTGATATTTTCAAATCTTGGAATAAGGTAGAAATAATTTAAATAAAACGATAAAAAAAAAGCACCAATCCCGGTTTAAAGGATTGATGCTGAAATTATTTCGCCTAAGGCATATTTCAATGTATTTCGCTCTAGGTCAAAACTCCAAAAAGGAGAAAATCTGAAATTGAGCGTATTTCATTTTGATCATTTTGTAATCCCAAGAATATCGAAGACAAATGCATACTCCAATGCCAATTCTTTCAGGCTCTCAAACCTGCCGCTGGCACCACCATGTCCTGCATCCATATTGGTTTTGAGGAAAAGGCGGTTATTATCTGTCTTTTTGGTACGTAGCAAGGCTACCCATTTGGCAGGTTCCCAATATTGGACCTGAGAATCGTGTAATCCTGTTGTGGCAAGAATATTGGGATAATCCTTAGCTTCCACATTGTCATAAGGAGAATAGGAAAGCATGTATTCATATTGCTCCTGAATGTTTGGATTGCCCCATTCCAGCCACTCGAAAGTAGTTAAAGGAATCGTCTCATCCATCATGGTGGTAATCACGTCCACGAATGCAACATCTGCTACAATGCCTCTATATAACTCAGGCGCCATATTTGCAACTGCTCCCATCAGCAATCCTCCAGCGCTTCCGCCTGATGCAAATAGCTTGTCTTTGGCGACATATTGGTTGTCCTGAAGCCATTTGGAGCAATCAATGAAGTCATTGAAGGTATTCTTCTTGTTCATCATTTTGCCATCCTCATACCAATCTCCTCCCATTTCCTGACCGCCACGCACATGGGCAATGGCATACACGAAACCTCTGTCCAATAGACTCAACCTTGAACTGCTGAAATAAGCATCCATGGAAGCGCCATAAGAGCCATAGCCGTAAATCCAACCCGGTGATGTTCCGTCTTTCTTGAATTGATCAATTCTATAAACAATAGACATTGGAATACGCTTTCCGTCACGTGAAGGAACCATGATCCTTTCTGTCTTGTAGTTGGCTTTGTTGAAATCCCCCAAAACCGGCTGTTCTTTCATCAAGGTTTTTTCCTTGGTTTCCATGTCATAGTCGTAGGTCGAATTTGGCGTGGTCATGGAAGTGTAGGAATAGCGCAAAGTCTTGGTGTCAAACTCGGGATTGTAGCCTATTCCGGCTGAATATGCCGGCTCGTCGAATACCATCTGATGCTCAGACTTGTCAGCCCATTTGATGATCCGGATATTGGCGAGGCCTTCTATGGTTTCCTGCACGGCGTAATAATCTTTGAAATACTCCACTCCTTCTAAGAAAACATCTTCTCTGTGGGGAATCAAGTCTTTCCAATTGGCCGCAGACGGATCAGCAACAGGTGCTTCTGCCAAGCGGTAATTGACTGCATTCAGGTTGGTGTAGATATTGAATTTATCTCCTACAGCATGGTCTACACTGTACTGAACATTGTCCTGTACCGGAGCAATCAGTTTTGGTTTGCCGGGATTGTCTGCATCCATAAACATGGCATAAGAGGCATCCGTACGGCCTGAACCAATGATGATGTATTTTTTGGATTTGGTAATTCCGACACCGCAACTCAAAGTTTGGTCTTTTTCCTCAAATACTACTTCGTCTTTAGAAGGGTCTTGGCCTAGGATATGACGCTTCACCTGAAAATTTCTTAATGTAACCGGATCAGGTATTGAATAAAAAAAGGATTTGTTGTCATTGGTCCACACTGCCGAACTCCTGATATTTTCGATTCTGTCAGGGAGCATTTCTCCGGTACGGAGGTCTTTGATCATGACGGTATAAAAATTCCTGCCCACCGTGTCCATGATGATGGCAGCAAGGTTGTGGTCAGGACTCACTGAAGTGAAAAAGTTGAGGAAAGATTTTCCTTTGCCCAGCTCATTTCCATCCATGATGATTTCTTCTGCACCTTCGAGAGATCCCTTTTTCCTTGCATAAATCGGGTATTCTCCTCCTTCCACATAGCGGGTGTAGTAATAATAATCATCCAATCTGTAAGGAACAGAAGAATCGTCTTCCTTGATTCTTGCCCGCAATTCATTGAACAATTGCTCCTGAAAACCTTTGGTATGTGCCATCATAGTATCCAGATAGGCATTTTCAGCTTTCAGATAATCGATGACTTCAGGGTTTTCACGGTCATTGAGCCAATAATAATTATCGGTTCTTTTGTGGCCGTGTTTGGCGGTGATTTCAAATGGTTTGACTGTAGCCAAAGGGGGTGCTACATCCGGCAAAGTGAATTCCGGCTTTTGTTGAGAACATGCGATACTCATTCCTGTGAGGATAATTAAAATGGTTTGGATTGATTTATTCATAGCAGCTAGAGAATAGTTCGCAAATATAGGGAAATGATAATAGGGATACATTGCTATTTTTTGGCTGTCTATTTTCTTACAAAAGGCTGAATCCTGCCATAAGTAAGGCATCTCCATAGCCATTCCAAAGGACCGAAAAGGAAATATTTCAGCCAAATCGGACTAAATAACAGTTGTAAAATCCAGATCCCGATCACCAGATAATAGAGCTGGTAATACTGCCATTCGGCAAATTGGTTAAGACCATATCCGAAAAACACCAAGCTACAAATCACAGTATGCATGATATAATTGGTAAATGCCATCTGACCCACTGCCCTCAGCCCATTCATCAACCTCGTAAGGTATCCTGCCTGATAGACCAACATCACCAAAGCTACATGCGCCATCATGATCGCAATCCGCTGAAAATCGTAAATCAAAGCAACCCAATTGATGGAATGTTCTTCTATATATTTCAATCCTGCTTCCACATTGGGAAAATGGATGGTATTGTATACAAAAGAGAAAATCACCAAAGGAAGACCGATTCCATAGCCGATCAGTACTGTTTTTTTGTATTGGGCTTTGGTCCATTTGAGCGTCAAAAAACCCCATTTATAGAGCGCTATACCCAACATCATCAGGGCAAGCATGTCCCAAATGCTAAAAATCAGGTACTTAAACTGACCATCCCATGATTTTGGGCGGATGTAGCTCGCCACATCCGAGTAGCTTCCTTTCATCAAAACAGTATGTTCGGCCGCCTCCTCTTTATTAGGGATAAATTCTTTTTGGATTTCTGTCCATTCCATGACGATGGAATCCTGTTCGGGACTGAGCGCTATTCCCTGATCCTGCAGTGTTTTCACTTCTTTGTATTCCAGATATGTTCCCCTGATATTTTGCATAAACAGCGTATTGGCCACAAAACCGATTATCGCCACGATCGGAACACCCAAAGCAAGGTACTTGGGTTTCATTTTTCTGAACAAAAAAGCCAGCATCCCAATTACTCCATAGTAATAAAGGATATCTCCGATCCACAAAAGGATATGTGCATGAATCAATCCAAATATGGTCAACCAGATCATTCTTTTGTAAAAAAGCCAGGTGGCTGACTTTCCTGCTTTTTCTTTGTTTGTTGTAAAAAGAATGATCCCTGCCCCAAAAACCATGGAGAAGAGCGCTCTCATCTTTCCTTCAAAGAAAACGGTATTGACGGCATTTACCCAAAAATTGGTATTGGAAGTATCCTGTACCCAAGCTTCATCAAAGTACTCGGGCATGGCAAAATAAGGGATATTCAAAAGTAAAATCCCCAAAAGGGCAACGCCTCGGATAATGTCAATGATGTCGATCCTATCAGTAAGGACAGTGGGTTTTGCTGAGTTATCAACAAATTCAGTTTCGGTGGTGGTTTCTAATTTCATGGTACGGATGTTATGAGTCAAAAAGGGAGAATTTTTGTTTTTCAAATATTGATTTGATCACTCTACACTGAAGATTTTCTTAGGCACTTGTCTTGTCATACAATGAATGCCTCCACCATTTGCATTGACATAGGTGGCGTCAATAAATACCAATTTTTTATCAGGGTGAAGTTCTCTAAAAATCTGTTCGACTTGTTTTTCCTTGTCGACAGAACTTCCTTGGGCAGTATAAGACGGAATGATGATTTTGTCATTTGTGAAAAGAAAATTCATATAACTCGTAGCCGCCACAAACTTCAATGTATCCCCCTCTACAAAACCATTATTTTCATAAAATTTACGTACCCCGTCTTTGGACAATATCTGAGCATTCAAAACCCTGTCTTCAATCACATGGTCAGGCATTGGTAATTTGATGACATTAAAAGGCCTGCCATCCTGGTCTTTTGCATTTTTGAGGATTTCATAATTTCGGTTCATCCGTTCATGAGTGGCCATTTTGATAGGATTGAGGTTCTTTTCTTCTTCATCCACCCATGCCAAAAGAATAGTGTTTGGATTTATAAACCTGGCAAATTCATCTGTATGCCCATTGGTACCGCTTGAAGTATATTTTCCAAAAAATCCTCCACCGCTGTCTTCCGCCAATCCATCAGAAAGCCAAATCACATTACTTACTCCCAAGGTCCTGTTAAACTCCTCTTCAAAATGTTTTTTGGTCAAAGTATCCCGCATCTCATCAGAAATATTTCTGAACAAAAAGGATTCTGAGACTAAAAGCGACCCTTTGCCATTGACATCAAAAGCACCTCCTTCGATAAACATCCAGGATTTATCCAAAACCTCATTTTTCTCCACAGCCACCAAACTGTCAATCTGCATCATCAAATGAGTTTCTTTGATCGTTTTTGCCACTGTAGCAGAATCAGCGGCCATGTCTGTTTGCCTTTTGATATACCTAAAAAAACCTGTGTGGTTGAAATCAATGGCTTTTCTTTCGCCTAATCTGTTGATAACAAAAGCCGGTGCGCTGTCCCTTGACCAAAAAACCTTATCAGCAGCAATCACAGCTATCTCTACCCTATCCATGGGCACTTGAAGCTTACTCAAAAAACTTCGGGCATTGTCAGCCAAGCTATCAGAAGTCACCC
>NZ_CDSBKL010000005.1:0-32464 GCF_977115555.1 Aquiflexum sp. | reverse complement strand
GTAGTCATGTGGGTTGTATTAAAAATAGGTTTGAATTAATAATAAATTTTGAAATTACAGGTCTGAACATTAAAAATACGGTATCAATAATATAAAATTTAACCATCCGTAAAAATCCAAAATACTTCTGATTTCTCCCTTCTTTTTTTATCTATATTGATCATATCAAACCAGTACTCCTAGAAAACCTATGAAACCTTATTTTTTTTCACTCATTATAAGTGTTTGCGTTGTATCAAATCTCCAAGCACAGTCGTCTCAAGAATTAGAAGATGCCTATAAGGCCAATATTCCTCTCCATCAAGAGATAGTAAGTGGGGGATATTATGTCGATCCTCCACAAAACATAGAAGGTTTCCCTTATTTTAAATCCAAAAATTTTGAATACAGCAGCCTGACCATTAATGGCCTTACATATGAAAATGTCCCTTTGTTATACAATATTTTCTCTGATGAGGTGGTTACATTCCACCCTGTCCACAAGCAAAAAACTTTGATCAAAACAGATAAGATTGATGGATTTGTGCTGCCGGATAAAATCACATTTATCAGGATAAATGAAAATCCAGAATACAGCCATCATGGAAAGGGATTTTATGAATTAGTGGAAAAAGGAGAGCAGGCAAATCTGTTGTGCAAGCATTTCAAAACTACCAAAGCCAAAAGAGAGATGACTCAGTATAGTAGCGTTTTTGTTGATAAGTCTGATTTTTTGATCCAAAAAGGGGCTCAGATAGAAGAGATAAAAAGCAAAGGTCAAGCTATCACTTTTTTGGGTCTGGATAAGAAACTCGTCAACCGGGGTGCCAAAGAAAAAAGCCTGAATTATAGAAATGACAGGCGCAGGTATTTGTCTTTTTTGGTAGAATCCTTTAACGAATCGACACATGAATAAGCTGCTGATATTGATCCTGTTTTTTGGGATATTTTTAGTACCAAAAATTTGGGCGCAGGATTTAAAACCAGGCGAAGAAAGGATTTCGGGTTTATTTCCTGGATTGAGTTTTGAGAGGTTTGCAAATCAAATTGAATCTCAGACCTCTTATAGATTCTATTTCTCCAAGGAGGATGTAGCCGACATAGTGGTCAATATCAGCGCCAAAGACAATACCATCAGCCAAGTGCTTTCAGGAGTATTTGAAGGCACAAATCTGAAATATCACCTTGATGAAAAAAACAGGATTTTTGTGACCAAGGGGACAGCCCTTGACACTTCTTTGCCCAAAGATTTTTTTTCTCAAGTATCCGAAATTGAAAAAGACAGCATCCTTCGGCAAAGTGACATCAGCAGGGCTTTTTCCAGAAACAAGCTGTATGTAATCGGAAAGGAAGATAATTCAGGGAAAACAGAAGCTGTTTTACGTGGAAAAATTACCGGACTTGAAACAGGAAATCCGGTTTTTGGAGCAGTGATTTTCGAAAAAATCAACTACACAAGGGCTATCGCCAATCAAGATGGGCTTTTTGAAATCAAATTGCCGATCGGAAGACATACAATTTTCATTCAAAACCTTGGGGGATTTGTGGAACAACGTCAGATAAGTCTTCAGGGCGATGGGGTATTGGATGTAGCCATCGAAGAAAACATCATATCCCTTTCTGAAGTCACCATTTCTTCGGAGAAAATGACCAATATCTCCAGACCGGAAATGGGTGTACAAAAACTGAACATGGAAACCATGAGGCAGATTCCGGCCATATTGGGAGAAGTGGACATCATCCGAAGCATCCTGACCCTTCCTGGTGTACAGACTGTCGGTGAAGCAAGTGTGGGATTCAATGTGCGGGGCGGTGCTGCTGATCAAAACCTGATTCTTTTCAACCACGCTACAATTTACAATCCTTCCCACCTTTTCGGTTTGTTTTCAGCCTTCAATCCAGACCTTGTTGAATCTGTGGATTTGTACAAAGCCGGCATCCCAGTACAGTATGGGGGGAGACTTTCTTCGGTATTGGATGTACATGCCAAATATGGCAATGATAAAAAAATCACTGTCCGGGGAGGAATAGGATTACTGACCGGCAGGATCTCAGTAGAAGGTCCTGTGGGAGAAAAAACAACTTTTGCACTCGGTGCCAGATCGACTTATTCTGATTGGCTATTGAATATTTTGGAAGAAAATACAGATTTCAAAGATGGCAGGGCAAATTTCTATGACCTCAACCTCAATGTTTCCCATAAACTGAATGACAAAAACATCATCAGACTGAATACCTATGGAAGCAGTGACCGATTTGGTTTTGATAGGGATACTACCTTCATGTACCAAAACAGGAGTATCAACATAGGATGGACTCATTACTTCAGTGACAGATTGGAAGGAGAATTTGTCGCAGGGCGAGACCATTATCAGTTCGATATCGAAGGGAGAGACAATCCTGCGAACAGTTATGATTTTGGTTTTGGCATCAGACAGGATTTTTTCAAAGCAAATTTCTCTTATGAGTATGACCTGAGACACACCATTACTTTTGGTGTCAATACTATCAGATACCAACTTAACCCGGGGTTTATCCAGCCTTCAGGACCGGAATCCATCGTGATACCCGAAGAAGTAAACCCGGAACAGGCTCTCGAAACGTCGATTTACTTGGGTGACAACTTTGAGGTAACGGATGAATTTTCCATCAATTACGGGATGCGCTACGCCGTTTATAATTATTTGGGGCCAAATACAGTCCGAGAATACAAGCCGGGTTTACCAATTTCCCCACCGAATTTGGTCGGAGAAACTACTTTCAATAATGGGCAAACCATCAAAACTTACAACGGACCTGAGTTCCGGATTTCTGCAAGGTATAGCCTTAACAATATTTCCTCAGTCAAAGCAGGGTACAATACCAACAGGCAGTTTATCCATTTGCTGACCAACAATGCCGCCATTGCGCCGACTGACATTTCCCAATATCCGCCCACAATGGGGAGATCAGGTTTCGATCGGATATTACAGAAACATCAAAGTAGATAAGTTTGAGTTTTCGGTAGAGGCTTATCACAGGTCAATGAAAAACCTTATCGATTTCCGGTCAGGAGCTTCTTTGATCTTGAATAATGCGATTGAGCAAAGTGTCCTAAGAACTGATGGAAGGGCTTATGGGGCGGAATTTTTGTTGAGAAAAAACACAGGAAAACTCAATGGTTGGATAAGCTACACGTATTCCAGGTCATTGTTGAGAACGGCACAGGAGGAAATGGCTGAAAAAATCAATGGAGGGGAATGGTATCCAAACAACTTCGACCAGCCACATAATGCTGTTTTGGTAGGAAATTATGCTTTGAGTAAGCGTTTCAGTACATCTGTCAATGCCAATTACAGCACAGGAAGACCGATCACACTCCCTGTCGCAAAGTTTAATTATGGAGGATCTGAGCGGGTTTATTTCTCTGACAGAAATGCTTATAGGATTCCGGATTATTTCAGAATCGATGTGTCGATCAATATAGAAGGAAACCATAAAGTCAGAAAACTTGCCCATTCCTCTTGGTCTATCGGGGTATATAACCTTTTGGGGAGAAGAAACCCTTACTCGGTATATTTCACCCCTGTCAACGGGATTTTGCAGGGATACCAATTGTCCATCTTTGCTGAACCGATTCCATTCATAACTTATAATTTCCGAATCTGATGGGAAAGGGTATCTCCTATATTGTGGCGGTAATATTGGCATTCTTATGGGGAAGCTGTCGTGACCCTTTCGAACCGGAAGTGACAGATCAGGACATTTCCATCCTAGTAGTGGAAGGATTTATAGAAACGAACGGAGAGGAATCCATCCTATATTTAAGCAAAACCAATCCTATCAGAAGCGATACTTCGGCACTTCCGGTCACCGATGCTACGATTATTCTGAAATCTGAAACAGGGGAACAATGGGCTTTTAGTGAATCCGATCTTGGAACTTATACCTATACCGGTTTTTTTGACACGGACAAAACCTACCAACTCAACATCAACCTTTCTAATGGTAAACAATACGTTTCAGACCCAATGAAACCTATTATCAGCCCTGAAATCAATGAATTGAATTTCTTGAGAGATGAGGCTGGTGTGGAAATTTTCATAAGTACCAAAGGCAACGATGAAGCCCAATATTTCCTTTGGGATTATGAAGAGCATTGGATTTTCAGACCTGGTGTGATTTCATTTTTAAAGTTTGAAGATGGGGCGGTTTCGAAAAGAGAACCCGATGAAAGAATTGACCTTTGCTGGAACACCAACCTATTTCCAAAGATAATTCTTCAAAATTCTGCAAGATTTGAAGACAACACCATCATCCAAAGGGAACTTGTCAGGATCCCAAATCAGTCAGAAAAATTAACCCAACGGTATAGCATTAAAGTCAGACAAAGGGCAATAGACCAAGCCACGTATGATTTTTGGGAAATTTTGAGAAAGAACTCTGATGATATCGGTGGTATATTCAGTCCCTTGCCGTCTCTGATCGGTGGCAATATCAAGGCTGTCACTCTTGGAGAGGACAATGCTATAGGATATGTAAGCATGGGCCAATCAGCAAGTCAGCGTATATATATTGACTATGCAGATGTCGCACCATGGAAGGTGTTCATTCCTGAATATGAATTTTGTTTTGTTTTTGGGGACACCATTCCCCCCAATAGGGCGAGTACCGCATTCAACAATATTGATAGGGTTCCGGCAAGGGAGATATTTGACGGGATGTTTTTTCTTGGCTACCAGGCATCCACAAAACAATGTACAGATTGCACCCTTCGGGGAACCAATATTGCTCCCGATTTTTGGGAAGATTGATTAGCTTAAATTATAAAGAATACAAAAAACCAGTTTTAAGTGAAAAGAAAAATAAACCATATCGTCAAAACCTTATTTTTGCTGACCATTTTTTTGGTGGGATGCAGAGATCCCTTTGAACCAGAGGTGACAAACCAGGATCTTGCAGTCCTAGTGGTCGAAGGGTTTATTGATATCGGTGGAGAACTGTCCGAAATAACTTTGAGTAGAACAAGCCCAATCCGAAGTGGCTTAGGGTTTAGGCCGGAAAGCGGTGCCTTGGTATTCTTAAGATCCGAAACAGGTGAAGAATGGGCTTTTCAGGAATCCCAAACAGGGGTTTATTCCCATTCGGCCGTTTTCGATGCCAATCTTACCTACCAACTCGGAATCAATACCCAAAATGGAATCCAATACCTTTCTGACCCAATGACACCCATTATCACACCCGAGGTAGAAGAACTCGGTTTTTTGCAAGACAATGCCGGAGTCGAAATATTCATCAGTACCAAAGGGAATGAGGAAGCCCAATATTTCCTTTGGGATTACGAAGAGGACTGGATTTTCCGTCCAGGTGTCCGAAGTCAGTTTATTTTTAATCCCATCACAAAAAATGTGGATTTTAGAAAAGATGATCAAAAAATAGATCTCTGCTGGAAATCCAACCAATTCCCGAAGATTATATTACAGAATGCAGCACGTTTTCAAGACAATACCATCCTGCAACGTGAATTGGTAAGAATTCCTCTCAAATCTGAAAAACTGACCCAACGCTATAGCATCAAAGTACGTCAAAGGGCCATCAATAAAGAGACCTATGATTTTTGGGAGATTTTAAGAAAAAATTCAGACGATATCGGCGGGATATTCAGCCCCTTACCCTCTCTAATCACAGGAAATATCAATGCCATTAACTCAGACGGGGAAAATGTAATCGGTATCGTCAGTATGGGAAAGTCAGCATCCAAAAGGATTTATATCAATGCCCAAGATGTAGCTCCTTGGCCGTATTTTATCGAAGAGTATGAATTCTGCAAGCTCGACCAAGACACTGTCCTTATTGCGAATTATGAAAGAGAATTTGCAACCGGGTCTAGATTGCCGGTGGTTCCTGTGGTAGTAGTCACTACTACGATAGGTTTTCGAGCAGCTACTAGGGAATGTACAGACTGCACTTTGAGGGGAACCAACATCAAGCCTGATTTTTGGGAAGATTAACACTGAAATGATGACAACAAAAAGACTTTTGACCATGCTGATATTTGTTTTAATCATCATCCCTATGAAGGGATGGTCTCAAAGCAAAGTTGAAGAATCAGTATACGCCCATGTTTCCAAAAATATAGCTATCACCGGCGAGACAATTTGGTTTTCGATGCAGGCATTGGATTCCGCCCTTAAATTCTATTCTAAAATTGGCTATGCGGAGTTGATTGATAGAAATGGGCTGCCTGTCCATCAGCTAATATATCCCCTAAATAATGGTAAATCTGAAGGATATATAGAAATCCCAAAGGATCTGGAATCAGACAATTACCTGTTGAGATTTTATACCCGAGTCAGTCCTATGATCGGAGAAAAGGGAATTTTCAACCAGTTCATTACCATCATCAACCCTAGGAAGCCCTCCAAAATAAAAGCACCCCTAAAAACAGGGAAAATTTATCCGCCTGTAAAAGCGACGGAGATGGATAAGGAAAAGGTGATTTCTTTACCAAAAAAATCCGAGGCTGTTTTAGACCTAACTCTATCAAGCTTCAAAACAGGATCATCGATTTCCATTTCTGTTTCAAATCCATTCTTGCCGGAAACCCATGCCGGGTATTATATGGGTGAAATCTACCAAGAATTAGAGAAAAGTAATGAACTCATCCCTGAGCCATTTGGCCATATTGTCCATGGTAAAAACCGAAACGCTGAGATTGATACAACAGAGACATTTTTCCTTTCCACACATGGAGTGCAGTCATATTTGAGTTCGGCCAAGCCAAAGGAAAGCGGGGATCTATATTTTGAAATCGGTGCACTTAAATCCTATAAATACCTGATCGCCCAATCTTCAGATATCGAAAAACAACTCAATTTCTCTCCTGAATTGCCATTTTTGCCTTTGAAATTTAAAGAGGACTTTATTTTCCCTGTCCTACAAATGGCAGAAAAAGACAGGGATTTCCTTTCGGATTTGATTCTTGCGGGCCAGGTCAGTACATATTATTATTCCAATGACTCCATAGAGTTCTCTCCGATTGTGATTGGTTTTGATGCTGACAAAACTTATTTGTTGGATGACTATACCAGATTTGAAAATATGGAGGTTACCCTTAGGGAATATGTTCCAGAAGTATTGGTGAGAAAGCAGAATAAAAAAACACTGTTTAAAGTATTAAACAGCCCTTTGGGTTCTGTTTTTCAGGAGAATCCGCTGATCTTAATCGACGCCATGCCTGTTTTTGACACCGATGCCTTGGCTGCATTTGATCCTGTAAACATCCAAAAACTTGAGGTGATGACCCGCGAGTTTTCTTTCAATGAGGACAAATATTCAGGAGTGATGAGTTTTACCTCTTTCCAAAATGATTTCGGAAGTTTTCCATTACCCTCCAATGCCCTTTATCTCAATTATCCTGAAATCCAAAAAGTAAAAAGACCAAAATCTTCCCATTTGAATTCCAATCCATCAGTTCCGAATTTTCCTGATTTCAGAGGTACTTTGTTTTGGAATGCCGCGAAGGATTTATCCGCTCCTTTAGAAATTTACAGCTCTGAAATAGCGGGAGATTTTGAAATTACCATAGGGAATCAGGAGTCGGATGGCACAATGTCGTTTTTCACAAAAAGATTGAAAATACTTGACTGAGCATTTGTAAAAGGAAATAAACCTCACATAAATCAAAGCTACCTCCCTTTGAAGAAAAACCGGATTTGAAACCTTAGCTTCTATTGTTTACAAACTCAGGTGTCTTTTTTGTGAAGTTCCTTATCCAAAAATTCCTGCAACCTCGCCTTGTAAAGAGCCACATCATTGGGGTACGAAGGGACAAGTGACTTTTTTTCAGGGAAACTTTCCATATGCATGGTCTGCGTAGGAAATGCGAACCGCACACCCAAAGAATTTGCAAGGTTGACAATCTGGATCAAAATTTCGTGCCTACATCTTAATTCCTCCTGCCAGGTAGGAACTTGGAAAAAGATATAAAACATGACATCAAGGCTGTAGCTGGATAGGTTGTTGAAATATATATTAAAAACATCTTTGCGCGTATGGGGGTGCGCTTCTACTATTTTCCTCAATCCCAATACAAATGTATCTATCAAATCAGGTGGGGTATCATAAGTAATAGTAAGGGTAGAATAAAACCTTCTGTATTGTCTAAGTCCATGGTTATCTATAGTAGCATCCGCGATTTTACCATTTGGAATATACATCACCGAATTGCGGAAGGTCCGGATCCTGGTAGATCTAAAGCCTACCTCTTCGACAGTCCCATCGACATCTCCTGATGTGATCCAATCACCGACCTGAAAGGGTTTGTCTATAAAGATCATGATTGATCCGAAAAAATTTTTGATCGTATCCTGGGCAGCCAATGCAAATGCAAGTCCACCAATGGAAAGCCCTGTCAAAAACGGCACAATGTCAATTTCCAACCCATCTTTCAATACAAACAATGTACCCACTATAATGACCAAGGTTTTGAGTGATTTCCTGATGAGAGGGACAAGCTGGTCATCAAGATTTGACTCGGTCTTTTCAGCCAGTTTTGCAAAATACATAGCCACTATGTCTACGATATTATAAAAAACAATGGTGATCACCAATGGCTTTGCCACGTTAAGGATTTTTATCACCCAAGCCACTAATTCGGCGGGAAGCTGAAGTACCCTGATGAATAAAACCGAAAAAACAAGAATCAGGTAAATACTTATTACCCTTGCGAGAGGTAATATATATTTTTCCCCTAAATATCCATATCCAAACTTCTGGAGAAGGTACAGTAACCCCTTATCTAAAATTATTGTGAGTAATTTATGCGACAAAAAAAGAAGCAATACCAAAATGAATATTCCTGCCAACTGCCAAAAATGCAATCCAAAATAGACTTGATCACCTAATTTTGGCAAAAGGCTGAGCAGCCTTCCCGTACCATACGGGTAAGTCTCATGATATATTTTATCTATTTGGGAGACAGTATGTGAACTAAATTTCCACTCCCTTCCTATTTTTTCCAAATAAATTTGAGGAAAATGCCTTGAATCAAAAAAATATTTCGCTTGGTTATTGAATAGCGAATCTGTGTAGTCAGAATTGTCCGGAATTTGGACGAAGTTTACAATTATACCATTTCCGTCAAAAATTTGCTTAAGGCGTACAGCAAGATTTCCTCCTTCTGCTGTGTTGACATTGGTTAACCTCAAGGCTTTGGAAGCCTCGACCGGCTTGAAATTATCTTCTTCGAGATGATAGAAAAAATGTAATGCAGTACCATATGGGGTGCTTAGGTCAGGATTTTCTCCTTTTTGAGTAGAATGAGAATCCCAAAGTTCCTTCATGGAAGTCTGGGCTTTCAGACCTGAGAAACAAAAGCACATCAAAAAAATCAAAAAACCGGGTTTCATAAATTTTACCATTTGCTATTTCTTTTTTAAGGTATTAGCCAGGAATTCATTTGAAGTTAAATTATCCCTAAAGATTATCACTAAGAATGGAATATTAGTAGTCAAGTATGAATTCCTTAAATTCTTGTCCTGAAACTGCATAAATCAGGTATCTATTTTGTGCCGGAGAATAGGCAACATCAATTTTTCGGCTTCCGTCGATAGGAACTGGGTTAATGAGATTACCTTCAAAGTCATATAAATAAATAAATTCCTGAACCTTGTCGACCACTACAAATATGCTTTTATCTTGTCCAAAAGTAAAATATTGAAACTCCAGATCTTCAGACAATATTGGCTTTGAAAAGACTTCCTTAAAATCCGAATCCATAACGGTTACTTTATTGTACTCATGAACCACATATAAATACCTGCCATCTTTTTGGTCTTTGACAAGGTAAAACCTGCTTTCACGATCCGGCCGAAGCAATTGGTTGCGGAATGTGACCTCGCCAAGTAAGTTTACCATGATCACCTCCCCTTCTTTGGTCACAGTGACAAGCTGGGTCTCCTTGGCTGTTCCCCTTTCCAATAAGACATAATCAGAACTTAATTCCCCATTTACCTGAACCGGGCTTCCCTCTTCAGGCTCCCCTCTACGGTTGAAAAAATGGATTTTTCCTTTGGTTCCCAAAACAACCATCCGGTCTCCTATTCCCGCAACGCGGTGATGGGCAGGCTTTACAGCCAAAGGCGACCCGATAGATTTTGGATCCCAACCTTCCAAGGCCATTCCATATTTGTCAAATAAATAAAGATTTCCCTTTTGGGTGCCGACAAATATCCTGTAGTTGCGATCACCCTCATAATCCAATAAATTAATGTGGGAAATTGATTCATTGGTAAGTATGATCGGAAATTCAGGCAAAGGATTACCTATTCTGTCTATCCCATAGACTTTGTCTTTGGTGGCGAAAATCAGTTGGAGTTTGCCATTCTTGTAAAAATCAAACTGGAAAATTTCTGAAATAATCGGCCCGTCCAATCCTATTGAAAAAACTTCTTCCCCTTCACTTGTCAACAGGAAAAGATTGTTCAATTCATCCTGAACCACAAATTCAGTGCTGTTATCAATGAAATTTTGGATACTTACCGGTCCATAGATCAACGGGTTGGCAAAAGGAACCGATCTATTTTCGGTTAAAAAGGCTTCTTCCTCAGAAGCACCTATTTTTCCGAGATGATGGCTTATTCCAATATGAACCCTGGTTTTGTTTCCTGATTGCCCCATCTTTATAACCAACCTGTCAAAGGTTTTTAAATTGGACTCATACCTTTGAAAGAAGGATTGCCATCCTGGAGAACTACCCTCTTCGATGTTGCTCCAGAATTTCTGAATATCCAACATCATACTAAATCCAGATGGTGCTGTCATCGTAGATATAAGATTTTTTTCATTTGAGGATTGTCCCCAAGTTTTCCCTCTTTTCCAGTCATCAATAAAAACCTTGATCGCTTTACTGCTATTGGCGATAACAATTATTTCGTCAATCAAAGTAAAATACGAGTCACCAAACCCTACAAAATTGCCATTGAAAAGGTGAGCAGGAAACTCCTGAATCCCAATCATAAATATATTTTTTCCCTGATGGACATCCATTAATCTGGATATTTCTGTCTCCTGATTTTCCTCAAAACCAAATTTTTTGAGCAATTCAATCTGTACATTGGGGTTTTCTGTTTTAAGAAGCAAAATTTTATCCTGTGGCTCATTAGGGAGCTTTTCCAGGTTAAGAAATGCAATATGGCCGGTAAGGTATTTTGTAAAGCCTTTTTTAATCAATCCAGCTTCGATATCGCCCATCACCAAACTATTGAAAGGAAAATCCGATTCTAAATTTGAAAACAGCTGAAAAGGATCTTCGAGTTGGTATTGAAAATAAGTGGCTGTTTTATTGGAAATCAAGTCTTGGAAATAGTCGATTGCTGGAGTTCCGAGAGGCTTTAGACCTACATTTCTATCTCCATCAAAAAATACCGCCCCCTCAAGAAAAATACTGTCTGCTTTAAACTCCAACTGGAGGTTTGCGGACAATTTGTTTTTCTCAAAATTCTTAAGCGAGGTCAGGTTTTTGTCAAACCCAATCCCATTCACGATTCCGGCAATTCCAGCACTGCTTACTCTAAGGATTCCCAAACCTTTTGCTTTTGGCAATTCCTGAAAAAGCTCCTCATGAAACTCTCCAAATACGGATAGGTCCTCGTTTTGGGAATGCCTGATAGCGTCCTCGACCAAAAAAGAAGTGAAGCTTACAGCTAATAGATTGTCTATTCTTGCATATGTGAGTGTGATACCATCCCTTTTTGTTTTCAGCTCTTTGATGTCGATTCCACTGTAATTCCTTGAGGTTATTGAGCCTTTTTCAAGAACTTTATTCTCCAAATCTTTGATCAAGGAAAAACTTTCGGGGTTTTGATAGGCCAAAACAAATAAAAAATCAAATTCATCTTTGCCTGTAGGATGGAGTGAAACTGCCAGTTGATTTCCTTTGAGATTTCTTTGCAAAATCCCGGATCTACCGGCAAGGCTGTCCAAAATCAAAAGATTGTTTTCGGCATTTTTCAACGTCTGTATCCCGGATAGTGATTCCCAAAAAGGCTGACTTACGAGTTGGTTCCATGCCAAGACAGGCTCTAAGGTTTCAAAAACGAACAATGCTTCGGAAGAAATGACATCGACAGCATTCCTGTTTGTTTTCTGAAGGAAATATTTCCATACAACGATGGCGCCGGTCCCGACGCATACCAAAACAGAAAGGATTAAGATTATTTTTTTCAACTTTCAATCATTTTGGGGAATGGCTAGATTTTCCCCTGAGGGCAATAAAACAAAAAAATCCCGATAATTAACCGGGATTTTTTTGAAAAATCAGATTTGGATTATTTCGCAGAAATTTTATCCAGAACATTCATTACTTCCTTCACATGGCCTCTTGAAACCTCAAGCATGGCTTTTTCTTCAGCATTAAGTTCTAGTTCAATGACTTTCTCCACACCGTTTTTCCCCAAAATCACAGGAACACCTAGATAGCAGTCATCTATACCATATTCTCCATCAAGTTTGATACAGACCGGGAATACCCTTCTCTGGTTTTTGAGGATGGCTTCTACCATTTGAGCGGCAGCAGCTCCCGGAGCATACCATGCGGAGGTACCCATCAATTTGACAAGCTCCCCACCTCCGAATTTTGTCCTTTCAATGATGGCATCAAGTTTCTCTTTTCCGATCAATTCTGTTACAGGGATACCTGCTACGGTGGTGTATCTTGGAAGCGGAACCATGGTGTCTCCATGACCACCCATCAAGATGGCTTGGATCTCTTTGGAAGAGACATTCAACTCTTCGGCGATAAAAGCCCTGTATCTTGCAGTATCCAGGATACCGGCCATTCCGATTACTTTGTTTCTTGAAAAACCTGAAGTAATATGGGCCTGGTAAGTCATCACATCCAAAGGATTGGAAACTACGATGATGATGGCACTTGGAGAATGCTTCACCACATTTTCTGTTACGGACTTTACGATTCCGGCATTGGTCTCGATCAAGTCATCTCTTGTCATTCCCGGCTTTCTTGGCAAACCTGAAGTAATCACAATCACATCAGAATCAGCTGTTTTGCTATAATCATTGGTACTGCCGACCGTCCTGCTGTCATATTGATTGATCGGCGCTTTTTGCCAGATATCCAAGGCTTTGCCTTCAGCGATACCTTCTTTGATGTCTACCAATACAATCTGCTCTGCAATTTCTCTGTAGGCCAATACGTCGGCACAAGTTGCTCCGACATTACCCGCACCAACTACGGTTACTTTTGTCATGATATAAGGTTTATTTTTAGTGTTAATATTTATTTCAAAAGAGGCGCTAAGTTATTAAACAAAGGTTTCTAAATGAAGCTTTCCCGATGAATACTTGATAATCGGACATTTGTTTTTTCGATTTCAAAGGGATTTTACGGGTCTGACAGCAAGATGTTAGCCAATACAGTTTTTTTATATTTATTGGGCAGGGTTTCGATGAAATAATTTGCTCTTAAAAACGGGAATGGTTTTCATTGAGGGGTTTCAAACATCTCTCCAAGATTAAAAAATCCGAAGGAGCTTTTGTAGGATTTGAAAAGACGTCTGTTGTTTTCATTGTAATATTCTGCTAGGGAAGTCATCATCTTGGCTTTTATTTTCGGATTGCTGTCGAAAATCTCCTGAATGGCAAAATGTGGAATGACGATCAACTCAGCCTGATCAGTACTTACAATGGCGGTGTAAATTCTTTTAGTATTTTCTAACAGTGCGTTATCCCCAAAAGCTTCAATTTTTCCCAATTCTTTGATCACCTCAAATGAATCCTTGATGTCAATGGTAAGGTTGATTTTTCCGCTTTTGATTATATAAAAAGCCTGGCTTGGATCTCCTCTAAAAAAAATCACTTCATCTTTTAAATACTTTCGGTGGTGAATTGCAGGCAGAAATCTCGCCATTTCAATGTTTTTGAGTTTTTCAAAAAAATTTACTTGGGACAGAAACTGAAAAATTTCAAGTTCGCTTTCGTTGAAGGTTCTGGAGAAGGGATTGATCATGGTTTAAAGATTTTTGAAATAAAGTACTCTTTTTGTTTTTGGCCCACATTTGAAATGCTCTCCGATCCGAAAACCTACCACCCAAGCTATTTCATCGCCTGACCACAGTACCAAAACCTGCTTTTTTTTGATCAATGGTACTTTCAAATCTACTAATAAATCACTGATTTTTTTTGGTTTGTCCATCCCTAGTGGAACAATTCTGTCCCCTGCCTCCCATTTTTTTATAACAAGGGGAAATTGGAGTTTGTCCAGATCGAGCATGGCATTTTCTTTGGATTTATCTATTTCAATTGCCCCTTCGAGGTGGAGAATGTCATATTTATTTCCCTTTAACTGGACTGAAATATCGTGAAGCTCAATGTTTTTTTCTTCCCAATCAAAATCGTTATTCCCCAAAATCAAATATTCCCTGTCCTTATTCAGCATGTATTTTCCCGCATAGAAAGTTTTTCCTGCCTCCCCTTTGTCGATAGAGGAAAAAATATCCTGAACATCAGAATAAGAAAAACCAAAATCCCTCAGCCAATAATACAGCATGGAGTGCTTCCCGGAAATATTGGAGATTTCTTTCAAGGACAAGTATTGGTAGTCGCCTTCTGTGATAATTACTTCGGATTTCCATTTTTCATATAAAAAGAAAAATGCCTTTCCTGTATCTTTCAGCCTCTTGAAACTACCATCCAAAACCTGAATCGCTTCAGGAAATTCCTCATTCAGAAGTGGAAATACTCTATTTCTAAGGATATTCCTTTTGTACTCGTTTTTTTGATTGCTACTATCTTCCCTCCAGGAATACGAATTTTTGATCATGTAATCCGAAATTTCCAGCCTTGAAAAACCCAGCATAGGTCGGATAATATTCCCTCTTATCTCTGACATGCCATAGATCCCTTCGATGCCTGTCCCCCTTAACAAATTGAGAAAAATGGTCTCCAATTGGTCATCTGCATGATGTGCTACCAAAAGCCCTTCATATCCATTTTCTTTTATAAGCTTCTCAAACCAGCCATATCGGAATTCCCTGGCAGCCATCTGTACAGAAATTCCCTGATGACCCATTTCTTCTTTATTGGTGTTAACCACATGGATTTGCACTTTCCAATCTTTTGCCAGGCCACGGACAAAAGCTTCGTCTTGTTGACTTTCTGCGTCCCTAAGCCCAAAATTGACATGAGCAAGCGCAAAGTTAATACCTGCTGATCGCAATAAATATCCCAAACACACACTGTCAATGCCTCCACTTATGGCAAGGAGGTAAGTTTTACTTTCATCCAAAAGTTTTTTTGAACGTATATGGTTTTTAAAAAGCTCTTCCATAAATCAAAAATACCAATTTTGGTTAATTTGCGCCCTGATTCAAAATTCTAATGTTCAAATACGCTTCATTACTCTTCTTTCTGATTTTTGCGGGAATCTTTTCAGGTGTCCAAGCTCAGAATTTATTGGAGATACAAAATGCCGAATTGCTACAAGGGGCACAGGGATTTGAGAGATTATTGGTTGATGTTCGGATGAAGCATCAAAACTCCCTGATTTATTGCGACTCTGCCCACTTCTATCGAGCAGAAAATAAAGCAATCCTCTATGGTAGCGTGAGGATAGTGGATACTGAGGACCCAATTACTACTACAAGCAGGTATGCAGAATATGATGGCAACACAAAAACCGCGAAGCTTAGAAATAATGTTGTTTTCAAAAACCAAACCACAACACTTTATACCGATTTTCTGGATTATAACCGTGCTACAGGAGTGGCCAATTATTTCAATGAAGGTAAAGTAGTGGACAGTACCAATGTCCTTACCAGTGAAAACGGCACATATGAGACGGGATTAGAAAAAATCACATTTACAAAACAGGTGATCTTGATTAACCCTGATTATACTTTAAAAACTGATTTTTTGGTCTACAGAACCGTTCCAAAAACAGCAGAAACTGTTGGGATTACCAATGTCGTATCCAAGGAAGGCCATCTTCTCAATGCCCAAAAAGGGAGTTACTACGATACAGAAAATAAAATTTTCAGATTTTACGATGGCGATGTGGAAACCGAAACCAGCTTGGTATATGCGGAGACTTTGTACTATGAAGAAAAAAACAAATACTATGAAGGAAAGGTAAATGTAAGCTTATACAACAAAGAGAGAGAAATTGAAATTTTTGGTGAAGAAGGAAAATATTGGGAAGACCGAAAGTACAGCATTGTGTACGGAAATGCCCTGGTAAGAAAATATATGGAAACCGACACCATGTATGTGGCAGCAGACACACTTATTTCTGAAGAAAGTGCAGATTCGGAACAGAGACATTTGTACGCATTTCACAATGTCAGGTTGATCAAGTCGGCTCTGCACGGAAAATCAGATTCCATGGTGTATATCAATTCAGATTCCATCATCCATTTATACAAAGATCCTGTCATCTGGGAGAATAAAAGCCAAATCACAGCGGACAGCATCAGTTTTTTTATCGCCAATGAAGAAATAGACAGAGTTTATTTGATACAGAATGCTTTTACTGTAAACAGAGACACGATCGGAAATTACAACCAAATGAAAGGACGCAGAATGACCGGATATTTCAAAGATCAAAAAATTAACCGATTACATATCCAAGGCAATGGCGAATCAATATATTTTGATCTTGTTGGTGATTCCCTCCTCAGAGGGATGAACAAAATGCTATGCGCAAATATCATGATGTTCTTTGATGAAGGAAATATCAAAAAGATAAATTGGCTGGTCAAGCCTGAAGGCAACTTCAAACCACCTCATTTAATTGAAGACAAAGATAAAGAACTGGAAGGTTTTGTCTGGAGAGAAGACGAAAAACCGACCATGGCAGCTATAAATGAGTGGAGAACTCCCAAAGAAAGAGACAAATCCAGATTTAATTTTTTCAATGAACCAGATGCAGTCATCCCAGCCCCAACTGATGAGGAAATACAAAAACTTTTAGATGAAAAACTGAAATCAGGGATCTAAACGAACATATTGAAAACGAATAATTAAATTAACTATACTCCAACGGATTCCAGTCAAAAAAATTTTATGAAAGGTTAACAATTTTTAACCGCCTTTGTGCAAAAACACCAAACCTATTTGTTAAATTTATCCGTATCAACATTTACTGAGACTCAGCGAGCAAGGCCTATTGATAAAAATTTACATGAAAACAATTTTCTTACTTTTCACCTACATCTTGATGATGCTTCCATTATTATCGGAAGCCCAAGTGAGGGTATTGTCAGAAAATATCGAATTCAGTGGGACTATCGGAAGTTCTCAAAGAAAATCCCTCATCATCCAAAACGAAAGTACCCAGAAAAAAGAATATAATTTAAAATTCCTGAGAGGTAACATTGGATCTTCTCAAAATGTAAAAATCTGCATCGGAGAGAAATGTTTTGACCCAAAAAGAGAACTTGCCAAAATCAAAATTTCTCTTGAGCCAGGTGAAATCTTTACCGATCTATATTTAGAATTTGAATTGGGCATTACCGAAACCAAAGGGAACTTTGACCTTCATTTTTACAACACTACAAATATCAGGGATGTATTCGTAATCGAATCTGTTTATGAGGTTTTCAATCCTAGCGCAGATGAGACAAACCACAAGGATATCAGCATTGGAAGTGCTTATCCAAATCCAACCAACAGAATGGCGCAAATCGATTATGTTGTCAAAAATCCAAATGCAATTGTAAAAATCAGCATCAACAGTTTTATTGGAAATCCAGTGGCAGAATACCAATTAGACCCTCTCCAAAGAAACCTGATTATCAATGTAGCTGATTTTACCCCAGGAGTTTATTTTTATACTTTATTCGTGGACAATAAAAATATTGTCACCAAAAAACTCGTTGTGAAGAAGTAAGACCCTCCCACATTTGATTAAAAATTGGTTTCAAATGATTATTCCTTTATATTTGCGCCTCCAAAAAGAAATGAAAAAAATCTCCCTATACATCATTCCGATCATCTTCCTTCTTGCGGTTTCTGGTTGTTCCGGATTCTATAGATTAGAAAAAAGCACCAACTGGGAAGAGCTATACGAGGGAGCCAACAAATATTATAATGAAGGGGAATTTAATAAAGCCATTATCCTTTATGATAAAGTATTGCCTGTAATCAGAGGCAGTGAAAAAGCAGAATTAGCTGATTTCAATTACGCATACAGCCATTTCAAATTAAAGAGATATATAGAATCTGCAGGCTACTTCAACACCTTCTATCAGACATATAATAGATCTCCGATGGCAGAAGAAGCATTATTCATGAATGCTTATTCCCTATATCTTGATGCTCCGGACTATAATCTGGATCAAAAGAGTAGTCATGATGCTGTAAACGCTATCCAGATATTTATCAATAGATTCCCCGAATCTGATTCCTATGAAAGAGCTACTGCAATGATTGAAGATCTTCAGGTCAGGTTTGAAGAGAAAGCATATCAGGAATCCCTGTTGTACTTAAGGTTAACAGATGGTTTATACCCCGGAGATTTTTATCGGGCCTGCATTATTAACTTCCAGAATTTTGCAAAAAATTACCCCGACAGCAAGCATAATGAGGAACTTGGCTATAAATTGGTGGAAGTTTCCTTGGCATATGGTGAAAGAAGCGTGTTTGACAAAAAGGAAGAAAGATTAAAGGAAGTTTCGAAATACGCCACACAGTTTAAGAGAAAATACCCTGAAAGTAAGTACTTGGGAGCCATTGAGGAAATAGTCAAAAAATCACAAACCGAATTACTTGCACATCAAAAAGTAAAAAAGGAATATGAGGAAGAATTAGCAAAAGCCAATGCAGAAAATGATGCGGCCAAAAGCACTGACCTCGAAAAGGATAAATAATCAAGCAGCAATTTAAATAAATCATATATGGCAGTAAATCCGTCAATCATCACTAGAGATTTGGACAAAATTTCTGAAAAAACAGGAAATTTGTATGAATCAATCCATATTGCTTCCCAAAGAGCTAAACAGATTTCTTCAAGCATGAAGGAAGAATTGAACAACAAACTCTCTGAATTTGCTTCTACTGTTGATAACCTTGAAGAAGTATTTGAAAACAAGGAGCAAATTGAAATTTCAAAATTCTATGAAAGAATGCCAAAGCCATCATCATTGGCTATGGAGGAGTTTTTGGAAGATAAGTTATATTTTAGACGTCCCGAAGCACCTACTGAATAATGCTTTTGAAGGGTAAAAAAATTTTATTGGGAATCACAGGAAGCATCGCTGCCTATAAGTCAGCTTTTCTCACAAGACTCCTAGTTAAAGAAGGAGCAGAAGTACAAATCATTATGAGTACTTCTGCTCTTGATTTTATTACCCCATTAACTTTGGCCACCCTTTCCAAAGGACCAGTTCACCACCAGTTTCACGATCCAAAGTCCGGCGTATGGACCAATCATGTGGATCTGGGATTATGGGCTGATTTATTTTTGGTGGCTCCGATCAGTGCCAATACATTAGGCAAATTTGCCAACGGAATATGTGATAGCTTGCTTACTGCTACCTACCTTTCTGCAAGATGTCCGGTAATGGTAGCTCCCGCAATGGATTTGGATATGTACCAACATCCTTCCGTAAAGGAAAATCTCAATAGAATCAAGTCTTTTGGCAATATCATCCTTGAAGCTGAAACAGGAGAATTGGCAAGTGGGCTTTCCGGTCAGGGAAGACTCATGGAACCTGAGCATATTTTGGAATTTGTAGTCTCCCATTTTTCAAAAAGTCAGGAATTTAAAGGAAAGAAAGTACTGATAACCTCCGGCCCAACACAAGAAGCTATTGACCCTGTAAGGTTCATTAGTAACCATTCTTCCGGAAAAATGGGAGCCTCGCTTGCAGATTCATTTGCAGATCAAGGCGCTGAAGTTCATCTTATTTTGGGAGTAGGAGCAGTAAAACCCGAAAATTCATCCATCAAAATATATCCTGTCAGAAGTGCTGAAGAAATGTACCAAGCTTCTTCAAACCTTCATAGGCAAATGGACATTTGTGTGTTTGCAGCTGCAGTGGCTGATTATGCCCCAAAAAACGTTGCTGCCGAAAAAATCAAAAAAGAAGGTGACGGGATGACCATTGAGCTGGTCAAGAATATAGACATTGCCCATACTTTAGGAAAGCTTAAATCCCCATTTCAAATCCATGTAGGATTCGCCTTGGAAACTGAAAATGAGGAGTTTTATGCAAAGACAAAACTCCAAAAGAAAAATTTTGACCTGATTGTCCTCAATTCAATGAGAGATGCTGGGGCCGGTTTTCAGCATGACACCAATAAGGTCAGGATTTTTACAAAAGAAGGGAAGTCTTTGGAATCCGAAGTTCTTCCAAAGAACCAAATTGCAGAATTAATATTAAAGGAAATTAAAAACCTTCCTGTAAAAATCTGACCATAAGAATATCGTTATCTTTAACAGAAAACCCATTCTCCATGAAGATTCGACTTGCGGTACTCCTTCTGATTTTTTTCATAAGTATTCCAACTTTCTCTCAAGAGCTAAATTTTTCAGTAATTATCAATAGTGAGAGAGCACGTACCCAAGAAACTGCCATTTTTGAAAATATGAAAAACAGCTTTGAACAGTTTCTCAATGGCAGAAGCTGGACAGGCGATCAATTTCAGGCATTTGAAAGAATCAAAGGGAATATTTTGATTACCATCTCAGACATGCCCCAGGTAGGGGTCTACAATGCCACAGTTCAGATTCAAACAGTCAGACCGGTCTATGGCACCAATTATGAAAGTATGGTCATCAATTTCATCGATCGGAATTGGGGATTTGAATACCTCCTATCTCAGCCTTTGGAGTTTAACAGGTTTGCATTTCTAAATAATATCAGTTCTTTATTGGCATACTATGCTTATATAGCTTTGGGATTTGATTATGACAGTTTTTCTTTACGAGGTGGGACTCCCTATTTTGAAATTGCAAACGGTATTGTAAATAACGCCCAACAATCCAATCGAGCTGGATGGGCCCCTAATCCAAATGACAGGAGAAACAGGTATTGGTTGATTAATGACATCTATACCTCTTCAGTATTCGGTCCAATCAGGGAAGCCATTTACCTCTATCACCGCAAAGGACTTGATGTGCTTCTTACAAATCCCGAAGAAGCCTATCAGAATATGATTACAGCTTTCCAACTGGTAGAAGAAGCAAACACCGCCCAACCGAACAGTATTTTTGTAATCGCATTTATGGATGCCAAAAGAGATGAAATAATGAGGGTTTTTCAGAATGCACCTAAAGAAACCCGAAGCGAGGTTGTTGAGGTTCTCCTTAAAATTGACCCAAACAACTCAAAAAGGTATAATGACCTTCTCAAAGGTTAATTTCTTTTTTTAGATTTGACCAAATAAAAATCAAACTCCTTAAATGCTCCGCTCCCTCAGCATTGCCAATTACGCACTGATCCAAAGCTTGGAAATGAAACCAAGCCCCTTTCTAAACATGATCACTGGCGAAACAGGGGCAGGTAAATCCATCATGCTTGGTGCGGTTGGGCTTTTGCTTGGAAATAGGGCGGATACCAAAGCCCTTCTCGATCCTGAGAAAAAGTGTGTTGTTGAGGGAAATTTTGCCATAGGAGATTACGGCTTGGAGGATTTTTTCAAAAATGAAGACCTTGATTTTGATCCTGAATGCATCATCAGAAGGGAAATAAGCCCAAATGGAAAATCCAGGGCTTTTATAAACGACACTCCTGTAAAACTTGAAACGCTCAAAGACCTGGGAAAGGCTTTGATGGATATACACTCACAGCACGACAATTTACAACTTGGAGAAGGTGAATATCAATTGGATTTGGTGGATGCATTTTCAGGATGTCAAAATGAAAAAAATGAATATTCCGTTGCATTTAGATCTTTTCAGTCTGCCAAAAGAGCGTTGGAAAAATTGAGTCAAGAAGCCTTGGAAATGAAAAAAGAGGCTGATTTCAATAAATTCCAGCTAGAGGAATTGTCTGAATTGAGGCTTCAGGATGGAGAGCAAACAGACCTGGAAAGTGAGCAGGAAATTCTTGAAAATGCGGAAGACATCAAGTCAAAAATTCAGGAAGTGCTCTCACAAATGGAGGACGATCAATTTGGCGCACTGAAGCTTTTGGCTTTGGCCAATCAAGGCATCCAACAACTCAATAAATATGCCCATAGATTTGAACCCTATAGTGACCGGTTCCAAAGTGTATTGATTGAATTGAAAGACATTGCAGCAAGTCTTGAAGAGGAGGATGGACAGATTGAAGTTGATTTCGTCAAGCTTGAAAGTGTCAGAACAAGACTAAGCAAAATATATCACCTTCAGAAAAAACATGGTTTGGATACCGTAGAAGCACTGATAGCCTTGGAAAACGAACTTGCGGATAAAGTGTTTTTGGTCGAGAATCTTGATGAGGAATTAGAGAAATTGAAGAAAATCAAAGATTCCAACGAAAAGGAATTGACCGAAAAAGCCAAAATCCTTTCTGAAAAGAGGAAATCAGCTTTTAAACCATTTGCCTCCCAACTTGCAAAACTTTTACATCAATTGGGTATGGAAAATGCACAGGTTGAATTTTCGCATCAAGTTAATCCCCCATCCAAAAACGGAATAGATGAGGTTGACATCTTATTCTCAGCCAATAAAGGAGTAAAGCCACAGGCTTTGAAACAGGTGGCTTCAGGAGGAGAATTCTCCAGGTTAATTTTTGCCATCAAGTACATCATGGCTGACAAAATGGCTCTTCCCACCCTTATTTTTGATGAAATAGACACAGGCGTTTCCGGAGAGATTGCCCTTCAAATGGTCAGAATGATGCAGGATATTGCCAAACAGCACCAAGTCATCTGTATCAGTCATCTCCCACAGGTGGCTGCCAAAGGCGACCAACATTACTTTGTATATAAAGACAACAGCACTGACAAGACCATTAGTAAAATCAGGCTTTTGGAAAATGAGGAAAGGGTATTGGAAATCGCCAAAATGATCGCCGGAGCCAATCCATCCGCAAATGCTTTTGAAAGTGCAAGGGAGCTGCTTGGGAGTTAATTGATAAAGGGTTGTAATTGTTCTAATGGTTGTAATTGTTGGTTATTTGGTTATTTGGTTAACTGATCTTAGTTGTCAGGTTTAAAGTTCACCCTTTCCATTTACCTCTTTCCCTTCTCACCTGATAGCTTTATCTTGCTTCTCCCGTCTTGATACTTGAAACTTGGTTCTTGGTACCTAATTCTTGGTGCCCTATACTTTTTTACAATTACTACTAAAGCTACCAATATCTCCAGATCTTATTTTTTTCCTTATTTTTACGCTTTATTTGAACCAACCAAAAGTTTATATCATGCCAGAGAATTTATTGAAAGGAAAACTCGGAATCATCACAGGAGCTTTAGATGAAAACTCCATTGCTTGGAAAGCTGCACTCAAAGCCCACGAACAAGGTGGAAGGTTTGTATTGACCAATGCCCCGATTGCCATGCGAATGGGTGCTATCAAGGAGTTGGCAGAGCAATGCAATACCATTGTCATTCCGGCTGATGCTACTTCATTGGAAGATATTGAAAAACTTTATACCGAGGCACGGGAATATTTGGGAGGCAATTTTGACTTTTTGCTCCACTCCATCGGTATGTCTCCAAACATTCGAAAAGGCCGTTCATACGGAGACCTGAATTACGATTGGGCCGCAAAATCCTATGATGTCTCTTCAGTTTCATTTCACAAAATGATGCAGGTAGCTGAAAAGATGGATGCCATGAATGAATGGGGCTCTATCCTTGGGCTTTCTTATATTGCTGCACAAAGGGTTTATCCATTTTATACAGATATGGCAGATGCCAAAGCATTGTTGGAAAGCATCGCCAGAGGCTATGGTTACAGGTATGGAAAGCTGAAAAAAGTTAGGGTCAACACTATTTCCCAATCTCCTACAAAAACTACTGCAGGTACCGGAATTGGGGGATTTGATACCTTCTACAACTTTGCGGATTCCATGTCACCACTTGGCAATGCCTCTGCTGAAGCATGTGCAGATTACATCATTACCATGTTTTCGGATCTAACCAGGATGGTCACCATGCAGAATTTATTCCATGACGGCGGTTATTCCAATACTGGGATTTCAGAAGATATCATGAATAAATTTATGGACTTGTAACACTTGTTTCCCCATTAGTTGGAGGTAAAATAAATTCAATATACCCATTGAATAAAAATAAAATAAGGGCTGATTGGTTTCAGCCCTTATTTTTTGAATTCAAGTCTCTCCAACACCAATCCATTAGCCGGAACAGCAACTGAAATTGGACTTGTTTTGTCAGAATCCAAAGCATTTTTCAAGTTATCCAAACTTATTTTTCCCAATCCCAAGTCCATCAAAGCCGCCACCATGATCCTTACCTGATACCTGAGAAAGCCCTTTCCTTTGACGGAAAAAGTGAAAGCTTTTTCTGGAATAAGGCCTTTTCCCGACTGAGAATGGTTACAAACATCAGACTCCAAAACTTCTCTTACATAATCATCTGTCAATTTATCAATTGAACAAAACCGCCGGAAATCATGCTTTCCGACAAAAAGTTTTGCCCCTGATTTCATCAATTCAAAATCCGGGGTTCCTTGGAAAAAAACCATATTTCCTGCTGCAAAGGGATGGAATTTTTCACCAAACGCAAAATGGTATTGATACTCTTTCCATGCTATATCCTGTATGATGTTGAAATCCAGTGGGACAGGAATCATTTCCAAAAGCCTTATATCGGAAGGAAGGTAACCATTGGCTTGATGTAGAAGCTCATGGGAAATTTCATGTTTGAGAAACAATTCGAATGCACCATGATTACAAGAAACACCGGAGTCCGTACGGCTTGCACCAAGAATCGTAAAATCCTCATGTCCCAAAATATACCTAAATGCTTTTTCTAAAGTTCCCTGTATCGTTTTGACGCCGGGTTGCTTTTGCCATCCATGGTATCGAAGACCTAGATATTGAATTGAAAAAAGATAGGTAAAGGGGCGGTTTTGCATTTTGGATTAAAAGGGAATTAACAAATAAAAGCATCAAGCATTCATAAAACAAAACCCTCCAAAAGATTTGAACTTTTGGAGGGTCTGTCAAAAGGATCCTTTTTTCCAAGTTAAATATTGGCCGCCAACCAATCCCCAACTTCTGAGGTCTTGTATGCTTTTCCACCTTCAGCAATATCTTCTGTGACGATTCCCTCTACCAGAGATTTATTGACAATGTCGGAAATGGCTTTTGCTTCTTCCCTAAGATCAAAAGCATATTCAAACATCATCGCTGCCGAAAGTATAGTACCCAATGGATTTGCGATGTCCTTGCCTGCAGCTTGCGGATATGAACCGTGTATCGGTTCGAAAAGCTTGTTTTCAGTACCCAGAGAAGCAGAAGGCATCAATCCCATGGAACCTGAAATCACAGAAGCCTCATCGGTCAGGATGTCTCCAAACAGGTTTTCAGTGATCAGGACGTCATAGGCTTTAGGCCATTGGATCAAACGCATAGCGACAGCATCCACAAATTCATATTCTACTTTGACATCAGGATATTCAGGTGCCAATTCCTGTACCGTTTCTCTCCATAGTCTCGAAGTAGCCAAAACATTTGCTTTGTCTACACAAGTCAATAATTTTCTCCTTTTCTGAGCCGCTTCAAAACCCATTCTTGCCAATCTGGAGATTTCTTCCTTGGAATAGACGTTAGTATCAAAAGCTTTGGTGCCCTGTTCATTTCGTCCTCTTGGTTCTCCAAAATAAATCCCACCGGTCAATTCCCTAAAGAATACCAAATCCACCCCTTCAATCCTATCTAACTTCAAAGGAGATTTATGTACCAAAGAAGGAAATGTGAATGTCGGACGCACATTGGCAAACAAACCCAACTTCTTTCTCATGGCCAATAATCCCTGTTCAGGTCTTACTTTTGCTTTAGGATCATTGTCATATTTGGGATCGCCGATGGCACCAAAAAGTACCGCATCTGCTCTCAGACAAACCTCGTGCGTTTCATCGGGATACGGATTGCCGGTCAAGTCTATCGCTGCGGCACCGACAGGTGCCTCCTCAAAATGGATGGTATGACCAAATTTCTTACCAACAGCATTTACAACTTTGACTGCTTGTGCGATCACTTCAGGGCCTATGCCGTCACCCGGCAATAGCGCTATATTCATTTCCATAGAAATTCTTTTTATCAAGTTCTGTATTTTCATCCGAATCATTTTCTGATCCGGCATCCTTTTTAGAAATTTTTTCAATAATGTTCAGCATTTTTTCTGTGGCTTTCAGTGCAGCCACTGTCTGATCGCTGTCCAGACCTTTGGTTTTGAATATCCTTCCAAAATCCCATGTGATTACAGTCTCCACAAAGGCATCTGTTTTGCCTCCGGGAGGAATGGTCACGCTATAATTTGTCAATACTGGTAGTTCTTTATTGAGGGATTTGTAAATCTTTTTCAATGCTTTCATAAAAGCGTCATATTGACCATCACCGGAAGATCCTTCTTCGTAGCTTTCTCCGTTGATGTTTATCTTCAATTGAACAGTGGGTCTCAATCCCTTTGAATGGCTGAGGTTATACCCTTCAATGAATATATCATGGGAGATGGAATTGTTCTGCAGCACATCAGAAATGATATAAGGCAAATCTTCTGTGGTAACTCTCTCTTTCTTATCTCCAAGCTCAATGATTCTTTGTGTGACTTTCGCCAATTCATCCGGCTCAAGGGAAATCCCTAATTCCTGTAGATTTTTGACAATATTTGCCTTTCCTGAAGTTTTTCCAAGGGCATATTTCCTTTGCCGGCCAAATCGCTCAGGAAGCAAATCATTAAAATACAGGTTTTTCTTATTGTCTCCATCTGCATGGATTCCTGCAGTTTGGGTAAATACATTCTCACCAACCACAGGCTTGTTTGCCGGAATATGCTGTCCGGAAAATTGCTCCACCAATTTACTGACGCGATAGATTTTATTTTCTTTTACGTTCAGTTTAAAATCAGTAAAATCCTTCAAAACCGCTATCACAGATTCCAAAGGTGCATTTCCCGCTCTTTCTCCTAAGCCATTGACAGTAGTATGAATGCCGGCAACTCCATTATATATAGCTTCCAGGACATTGGCAATAGACAAATCATAGTCATTGTGGGCATGGAAATCAAAATGTGTATCGGGATATTCAGTTGTGATCAGCTTGATAAAGTGAGAAACTTCCCTTGGATTGAGCAAGCCCAAAGTATCAGGAAGCATGATTCTCCGAACCTGAAGCTGCACCAATTCACCGATCAGATCCATGGTATAATCCATAGAATTCCTCATGCCATTGGACCAGTCTTCTAAGTATACATTTACAGAAATACCATTTTTACGGGCATAGAGCACGCTTTTTTCAATATCCTTAAAATGTTGCTCGGGGGTTTTTCTCAGTTGATGGGTCAGGTGATTGAGAGAGCCTTTGGTTAAAAGATTCAAAACCTTTCCTCCAGCTTCTTTTATCCAATTTATAGAATCAGGCGTGTCAACAAAACCCAACACTTCTACCTTATCCAAATATCCTTTTTCGGCTGCCCATTGGGTAATCCTTTTCACACCTTCCATTTCCCCCTCAGAAACCCTAGCAGAAGCCACTTCTATCCTATCAACCTTCAGTTCATCCAAAAGCAACTTGGCTATCTGAAGTTTTTCTGAAGGAAGAAAGGATACGCCTGAGGTCTGTTCTCCATCCCTCAGTGTGGTATCCATGATTTCTAATTTCCTGTGATGACCCATTTTATTGAATTTGGCACTAAGGATAAAACCTGTGCAAATGAGTTAATAATTAAGAGAGATGAATCAAATTCACTTACCTGCTTTCAGCAAAATCAGCAATTTCATCTTTGATATTCAAGAGATAGTCGATATCATCAAATCCATTTTTCATATTTTCCTTTTTATAGGAATTGATGTCAAAAGATTCAGATGCTCCTGTGCTGAGCAAGGTGATTTTTTGCTTGTCAATATCTATTTCCACTTCCGTTTTTGGATCAGCTTCAACAGCCTTAAACAAAACTTCTGCGAACTCAGGACTGATAGTCACCGGCAAAACACCGATATTCAGACAATTATTTTTGAAAATATCAGCAAAAAAACTCGACACGACTGCCCTGAAACCATAATCATAAATCGCCCAAACGGCATGTTCGCGGCTGGATCCTGAACCAAAATTTTTGCCTGAAAGGAGAATTTTACCGGAATAAGTAGGGTCATTGAGGACAAAATCCTTTTTGGGATTTCCTTCCACATCATATCTCCAATCCCTGAAAAGGTTGTCTCCAAATCCCTCTCTTTCAGTTGCCTTCAGGAAGCGGGCAGGAATGATCTGATCTGTATCGACGTTTTCAGCAGGCAATGGAACAACCGTGCTGGTAAGAATATTGAATTTATCGTAAGCCATTTTTTCTTTCTTAAAGGTTAAAATACTTCTCTTGGATCTGCGATTTCACCGGTCACAGCCACAGCCGCAACAGTCAATGGGCTTGCCAAAAGCGTCCTTGCACCAGGCCCCTGCCTCCCCTCAAAATTCCTGTTGGAGGTAGAGACAGCATACTTACCGGATGGTATTTTGTCATCGTTCATGGCTAGACATGCTGAACAGCCAGGCTGTCTCAATTCGAAACCAGCATCTTCCAATATTTTTACCAAACCTTCTTCATGTGCCATTTTTTCGACTTCTCTCGATCCGGGAACAATCCAAGCTGTGATATTGGCAGCTTTTTGTTTTCCTTTGACAAAAGCAGCCACTGATCGGATGTCTTCAATTCTACCATTAGTACAGCTTCCTACAAAGACGTAATCCACTTTTTTTCCTTTGATAGGCTCTCCGGGAGCAAACCCCATATATTCCAGGGATTTAAGGTAGGAGATTTTATTGCTTCCTTCCATTCCTTCAGTTGTCGGGATGTTGCCTTTGATTTTGATACCCATTCCAGGATTGGTCCCATAAGTGATCATTGGCTCAATATCGGCAGCATCAAATGTGTATTCTTTGTCAAAAACAGCACCTTCGTCTGTTTTCAAGGTTTTCCAATAAGCCACAAATTTGTCCCAAGCTTCACCTTTTGGAGCGTATTGTTTTCCCTTAAGATAGGCAAAAGTGGTTTCGTCAGGAGCAATCAATCCACCCCGTGCTCCCATTTCTATACTCATGTTGCAAATAGTCATTCTTGCTTCCATGCTTAGGCCGCTGATGGCAGAACCTGCGTATTCCACAAAATAACCAGTCGCTCCTGCAGCTGAAATTTTGGAAATGATGTAAAGGATGATGTCTTTGGAAGTTACTCCTGCACCCAATTCACCATTTACGGTAATCCTCATTTTTTTTGCTTTGGTCTGCATGATGCATTGTGTTGCCAGAACCATTTCGACTTCGGAAGTACCGATTCCAAATGCAATCGCACCAAATGCACCATGGGTAGAAGTATGGCTGTCTCCACATACGATCGTCATCCCCGGTTGGGTGATACCCAATTCGGGACCAATCACGTGGACAATCCCATGATGGTCAGAGCCCAAATCATGCAATTCAATTCCATATTTTTTACAGTTTTCCCTCAGTTTTTCAACCTGCATGCGGGAAAGCTTGTCCTTGATCGTTTTGTCCTGATCCACTGTTGGCACATTGTGGTCCGGAGTTCCAATTGTCCTGTCGGGATGAAGTACACCGATCCCTCTTTTTTCAAGGTTCAAGAATGCAACCGGGCTTGTCACCTCATGGATAAAATGCTTATCTATGAAGAAGACGTCGGGTCCGTTAGGCACAGAACGTACCACATGCGAGTCCCAAATTTTATCAAATAATGTATTTTTTTCCATCTTACACTTATGCTACAATCACTTTGTCTTTGACTGGTATTTTGTTCAAGGCATCTACAAATGCCTGGGCTGAAGCCAACACAATGTCTGTATTGGATGCAAAACCATAATAAGGCCGATCTCCTTGGATAATCCTCATATGGACTTTGGCCACATCATCACTTCCGTGGGTAATGGCTTGGATCAGGAATTCCTCCAACTCAATCTGTGGTTTGACGATAGATTCTATTGCTTTCAAAACCGCATCCACAGGACCATTTCCTGAGGAATCAGCTACGAAATTTTTATCTCCGACTTTCAATTCCACATGGGCTTTGATTTCACCATTTGATTGGTAGCTGACTTTTCCCAATTCAATGAAGGAAGAACCATCCATAAATTTCCCAACCAATGAAAGTAGGTCTTTGGTACCGATATCTCTTTTAGAATCAGCCAAAAGCAAAAACTCCTCATACACTTCCCTCAAAGGTTCGCCTTCAAGTTCTACACCCAAAGCATCCAAATGGTGCTTGAGTGCAGCCCTGCCGCTTCTCGCAGTCAGGACGATCGTGGATTCATGAACGCCAACTTCTTTCGGATCGATGATTTCGTAATTTTCTCTGTGCTTGAGGACACCATCTTGGTGGATGCCGGAGGAATGGGCAAATGCATTTCTTCCCACAATCGCTTTGTTGGGCTGTACCGGCATATTCATCAGTTTGGAAATCAGCCTGCTTGTCCCGTAAATCAGTTCGGTTTTGATATTGGTATGTACTGGAATGGCATGGTGACACTTGATGGCCATGACCACTTCTTCCAAAGAGGTATTCCCTGCACGCTCGCCGATACCGTTGATAGTAAGTTCTGCCTGTCTTGCTCCGTTTTGTACACCTGCTATGGTATTGGCCGTTGCCATTCCCAAGTCATTGTGACAATGGGTAGCAATTATCGCTTTGTCTATATTGGATACGTTTTCCTTCAGGTAGCGGATGATTGTCCCATATTGTTCCGGTAGACAATATCCTGTTGTATCCGGGATATTAACCACAGTTGCGCCGGCTTTGATCACTGCTTCGATGATTTTTGCGAGGAATGGCAACTCTGCCCTTCCTGCATCTTCAGCATAGAATTCAACATCCTCCACAAAGCTTTTGGCATATTTCACCGCCCTTACACCTCTTTCTATGATGTTTTCCGGCGTGGATCTCAGCTTGAATTGGATGTGGTAAGGAGATACTCCGATGCCTGTGTGGATTCTGCCTTTTTTGGCATACTTCAATGCATCAGCAGCTACTTCTATGTCTTTCTCCACTGCTCTCGAAAGGGCGCAGATGATAGGATTAGAAACTGCCTTGGAAATTTCCAACACTGAATTGAAATCTCCCGGGCTGGAAATAGGAAATCCTGCCTCAATGATATCAACTCCAAGTTCTTCTAAAGCTTTTGCCACCACTATCTTTTCCTGGGAGTTCAACTGACATCCCGGCACCTGCTCTCCATCCCGGAGGGTAGTATCAAATATCCATAGCTTTTCACTCATAATTCTCTTAGTTATTTTCAGGTCTCAATTTTCTGACAGTAGCTCCGGCCTGCCACATTTCGGAATCTCTCAATTCTTTCAATTCAACTTCCAATTTTTCTCTGTAATCAGGCTTGCTGTTGGAGTCGATGGATTTTTGCGCTTCTTTTCCGGATTTTACACTGTTGTAAAGCTCCTCAAATACCGGCTTGGTAGCATCTCTGAAAGGCTTCCACCAATCCAAAGCACCTCTTTGAGCAGTTGTAGAGCAATTGGCATACATCCAATCCATCCCGTTTTCTGCCACCAATGGCATCAAACTTTGTGTCAATTCTTCCACAGTTTCATTGAAAGCCTCTGATGGCGTATGTCCATTTGCCCTCAATACTTCATATTGTGCAGCGAAAATCCCTTGGATGGCGCCCATCAAAGTTCCTCTTTCTCCTGTAAGGTCTGAAGTAACTTCTCTGTAGAAATCCGTCTCGAACAAATACCCCGAACCAACTCCGATTCCAAGAGCAATTACTCTGTCTTTGGCCCTTCCTGTTCCATCTTGGAAAATGGCAAAAGAAGAATTCAAGCCTCTTCCTTCAACAAACATTCTTCTCAAAGAGGTACCTGACCCTTTTGGAGCAACCAAGATTACATCCACATCCGCAGGAGGAATGATTCCGGTTTTTTCCTTGTAAGTGATTCCAAACCCATGAGAGAAATACAATGCTTTTCCCGGGGTAAGGTATTTTTTTACAGTTGGCCAAAGGGCAATCTGCCCGGCATCAGAAAGAAGGAACTGAATGATAGTACCTTTTTCGCATGCTTCTTCCAATTCAAACAAAGTCTCACCAGGTACCCATCCGTCAGCAACAGCCTTATCCCAAGTTTTAGAGTTTTTCCTTTGTCCGACAATGACATTGAAACCATTATCTCTCAAGTTGAGTGCCTGACCGGGTCCTTGTACCCCATATCCCAAAACGGCGATGGTTTCATCCTTCAATACTTCTCTTGCTTTCTCCAAAGGAAATTCCTCTCTGGTGACTACGTTTTCTTCTACTGATCCGAATTTCAGTTTCATAGTGTGATAAATTAGGTTTGATTATTTAAATATTCTGTGATGGAAA